>JARIET010000194.1 GCA_031127185.1 Gemmatimonadota bacterium
GCAAAGACCGACATTCCGAAACGCCCCCGAACGCGAGCCAGCGCAGCCGTGCCCGGCGCCAGGGCGGCCCGCGCCAACGCGTCCGCGTCAATCACGGTCGCACCTCGGGCCGCCAGCCGTTCGGCCACGGCGCTCTTTCCGCTCGCAATGTTGCCGGTCAATCCCACATGCAGCATGCGTTCCCTCACTCCGGCGGCGTCCGCGAAAGGGGAGTATTACGTTTACCCATTCTACCGATGCGCCACACGTCACGCCGCCCAGGCTTCACCATCATCGAGCTCGCGATCACCCTCGCGATCGCGGCCATCGTCGCGGCCATGGCGCTCCCGGCGGTCGATTTCAATCGCATGCGAATGGACTCGAATGCGCGCCTGGTCCAGAACTGGTTCCTCGGCGCGCAGTCTCGCGCCGTGCAGCGCAACATGCAGGTGTTGATCGAGGTGTACTACGAGCAAAATCAGGTGCGCATCATCGATGACAGCACGGCCGATGGTGCGTATACCTCCGGGGAAACACAGAGCGCCCAGACGCTCTCGGAGGGGATGACGTTTGTCACGCCGCCGTCTACGATCGATGGCGCCACAGCCTACTACGCGACCGGGACGGGAATTTCTCTCAGTGGCGCCCAGAATCATCCGTTGATCAAGTTCTATCCCAACGGCTCCACCAGCGGCGACGCGGTCTTCTACCTCGGCAGTCCGCGGGGACGCTTGCAAGACAACCGCGCGATCAAAGTCACCGGATCGACATCAAAGATGTATTTCTACCGCATGCGGCCTGACGGGACGTGGGCATTGAGTGAGATGTAGCAACGGCGGTTCAGAGTTCAGAGTTTAGGGTTCAGCGTGAATTTCGAATTGTCGCACCTACCCGCGGCCAACCGACTTCAGGAACTCTTCAACCACGAACCCCGCACCGCCCTTGGACCGGATCTCCTGCGGGGTGGCCTTCAGGTAGCGCTGGCACGTGTTGCGAAATGCGCTTCCCGAGGGAAAATCAAGGGCCCGCGCGGCGCTGTCGGCGCTCCGGTTGGAATCCTCGAGCATCTGCGCTGCGACAACGAGCCGCCCCCACGTGATCAGCTTTTGCGGAGCAGGGAACCCGTCCTGCTCCAACCGCGCCAACAGGTTTCGCCGCGACGTTGTCAGAATGTCGGCGAGCCGGTGCGAGGTGAGCCGAAGGTGGGCCCGGGTGATGGACACGAGCACGGCGTCGCGCGAGATGGGATTGAGCGCACCCAGTCGGTTACGGAGCAGGCTGGCGACGCCGCGAGCCTCGGCCTGGCCGAGCACGCTCTTGAGTTGGAGCGGAGTGTCGTCCTGGTCAACGATGATGAGACCGTCGAATCCTGCGCGACCCGCGTCGAACAGGTCGCGCGTGCGTGACGGCGTGAACGACACATAGGCGACGAGCGTGATGCGAGCGAAACGCAGCTTCAGTTGCCGGACGCGGTCGAAGTTCGCCCGGCCATCGGCAAAGAGGTCGAGGGCGGCGATATGCACGGCCTCGTCTTCGCAGGCACCAAACACCTCGTCCCAACTATGGCAGGGTACAACGGTATGCTGGCCGCTCACCGCCTGTACGACGCGCAGCAGGCAGCGTTCTTCCGGAAGCAGCGTGGCAATGACACCCATGGCGGAGACTCAGCGGGGAAAGTGACGGTCGGTCGTGCCGGGCAGTACCGTGCGCACCAAACAATATCATCACGCCGGAGAAAACACCATCACAAAGTGATAGTATTGAGGAATACGGTGATGGTCGACCGCTGGCGCACAGGACGCTTCCGGCCGACACTTCATAGTTGCGAATCATCTGACCGCTTCCACGATTCCCGTTGCCCGAACCCGATCCTTTTCAGGTCCACCCGACCGACCCCGGCCTGTGCATGCCCCCGGCGCGCCTTGGGCCTGCCATGCGCGCGCTGCCGCAGCTGCGACGGCGCGGGATGACGCTCGTCGAGGTGATTCTGGCGATCGTGATCCTGAGCGGCACGATGCTTGGCCTCGGCAACTTCGCGCGGAAGTTCCAGAGTTCCAACTCCGGTTCCACGTCCAAGGCATTGGCGAGTGACCTCGCAGCGCAGCGCATCGCGGATGTGCTCGCGTACCGGCCGTATTCATCGATCGTCTCCACCTACAACGGCACCAGTGAGTCGTACACGACCGGCGTGTTCGCCGGACTGACGCGCGCAACGTCTGCCGTTCGCTGCTCGGGCTGTCCGACGGCCACGACGGACTACATCACGGTGACGGTCTCGGTCTCGGGGAACGACCTCTCGACGGCGGTCACAAAAACCGTCGTCGTCGCAGCGTTTTGACATGCGGTCACGGCGGATGATGCATCGGGTGCGCGGGAATGCGACGGGGTTTACGCTCATCGAAATGTTGGTCGCGATGACGCTGACCATGCTTGTCTTCGCCATCACGATTCCGTTCTTCCGGGCCCAGGCACGCGCCGTGGGCGCCGGGGCTGGTCGCCTGGACGCCCTCCAGAATGCGCGATACGCGGTCGGACGAATTGACCGCGAACTCCGACTGGCGGGCGGCGTCTTCGGGCAGCCGATCATCGTGCAGGCAGCCCCGCTCGCGATCACGTTCAACGTCAACCTGTACGGTACGGACACCACAACCGACCCGAACGCCGCCTACTATGACGCCACGCTCGACACGCTGACCACGGAGAGTTTCCAGGTTGGCGCCGCATTGGCGCTTCCGACATCAAGCTCCAAGAACTATCCCACCGCCACATACGCGGATTCCAACGGTACGCGGTCGCGTTCCGAAACGATTTCGTTCTTTCTGCGGGCCGACTCGAGTTCGGGGCGCAACGACATCTATGCGCTGTACCGGCGTGTGAACGCAAAAGACAGCACGCTGGTCGCGTCAAACCTGTGGATCCCGTCGGACACGGGATACTTCTTCAAGTACTACCGCGCGGCCGCCAGCGGGACGGTATCGGTGATCGATCAGGACTCGCTCCCGCTCTACTGGGACGATGCGACACGCACGGTTGACTCGATCGGCGTGGTGGAGATGCGCGCGGCGGGGTGGCACTACAGCGCGCGGGACAACGAACACATTTTCCGTACGGTGTATGCCAAGACCACCGTCTCGAACGTTGGGTTGCTGGCCGCGCGGACCTGCGGCGCGGCGCCAGCCGCGCCGACGGGTGTGACCTCGACCGTGACGAACAACTCGGATGGGAGTCCGGTGAAAGTGGCTATCGCGTGGACGGCGTCGACTGACGATGCGGCGGGGGCGAGCGACGTCGAGCTGTACAGCGTGGCCCGGCGATTGTCTTCGGGTTCAACATGGATCCCGGTCGGAAGCCTCCCGGCGCGTGGCACAGGCAGCTACACATTTGAACATTTCGGTTTTTCGCCCGGAACATGGGTGTACGGTGTACGTGCAATGGACTGTGGGCCAGCGTGGTCCTCGGCTGCCGAGCACAGCGGCACGGTGGTGATCCCGTGATGCGAAGACGGCATCGTGGGGCCAGGCGCGGGTCTGCGCTGGTTCTCGTGCTTGTCATGACCTTGTCCATGGCCGGGTTGGCCATCTCGGCGGTGCTCCTCACGTCAAGCGCGGCATTCGTGCAGCGCTTCTACGACAAGGAGAAAGACTTCCGCTTCATGGCCCGCGCCGCGCTCGCGCTCGCCCGGGCAACGGTCCAACGCGACACGACAATCAGCATTCCGTCGGATTCGGCCTACCGGGCGGCGACCGCCGCGACACTGAGCGACGCGGGTGGGGCGGCCATCGGTCTGATGAAATACAACTCGTATGCGGCGTTCACCGGAGACACGGCGGGTACGTACATCCCCTTTCTCACGTTGCTCGCGCAGGCGTATGACACCATGGGTACCCGTAGCGTCATGCGACTCGACATGCAGGCGGAGTCGTTCAGCCGCTACGCGATCCTCGTTGACACGTTCCTGCCCCTGACCTCACTGGATTCGGCCATGCACGTGCGCGGGCGATCTCACGGCAACCGAAATTGGGCGTCCGCGGGTGGCGCCGGGAACACATACTATGACACCCTCACCTTGAGTGGGAGCAGTGCGCCATCGGGGACATCGACCTTCACGGGTACGGTCAATACCACCAGCAGCAAGCGCATCGCCTGGCCGACGGCATCCTCGGTTGCAGCACTCCAGACACTCGCGTCGGACGGGAACCTCAGCTTCGCTCAGGTGGGCGTATCGAGCTCATCACCCAAGTACTCCGGTGGGCGTTATGTGTCCGGTGACGCCACCCATTCCAGCACATTTGCCCGGAGCGGTACACGGTTGCGCTTCCGGACCGTGGACGTGGACAACGACGGCACGGTGGATGCCGAAGAGGGATTCTTCATGCTGTTCGACCTGGCGACGGGCACCGACACGGCGAACTTCCGCACCGACCTCAATTCGGCAACACTAGAGACATCGACTCCGCACAACTGCACGGCGAGCAGCGCGCTGTGTCGCAATATTCTCATCCTGAATAACTGTGGTCTGCTGGCGACAATTGGTGGTCGCAAGGAGTTCTTCCCGGTGATGCGGTTCCGGGAATCGTGGGTGAAGCAGCGCGTCATGACCAGCACGGCACCGATCGTCACGGCTGCAGATACCGCCATCATGGACAACACCACGGGGACGCCTGAGGAACCAGACACATCGGCGGTGAAAAAGATTCTCGGATATGGCGTCGGCTATTCGCGCTGCTTCCCGACGGGGAGTCCCTTCCTGATGCTGAGCGAGCGCTATACCACGTCAGCGTGCGTCGTTGACTCCACCGCTGGCTACAACTATCCCTACGCGTTTGGCGCGCCATCAGGTTGCACAACACAGCGGTACGGCGGACAGGATACAACGTTCACGCCGAATGCGAGCCGGTGTTATGTCCGGGGTACGGCCGGCCAGTGCTACGACGAGAGCAGCGGTGCCGGCTGGGGTCAGGGCCTGCAGCGGATCGGCGCGTGGCGCGCATTCGGTGGCACATCCACCGCCAGCCCGCCGGCCGCGGTGATGCAGGCTGCGGAGATACCATACCTCTGGCCTATTTCTACAACGTACAACGCCGCGTCGCGCGGCGTGATCTACGCTTCGGGAACGACCCCGCTGTTTGTCAGCGATACCGTGCGCGGATTCGCGACCCTCTACACGCGCGGCCGTATCGTGCTTATCGATGATCTGGTGTACGATCAGGATCCGACGCATCCGGACGCGCTCTGTCGCAACATGCTCGGTGTGATCGCCGACTCGAGCATCAAGGTTGCCAACAATCCGATCAACTTTCCCCGTCGGCTGCCCAGCAGCACGGCGACGTACGCGTTCATGGGAACACCGAACTTCAACCTCCACGGATTCTTGCTCTCGCTTTCGACGCAGACGTCGACAGCCAGCGCATCTGACAGACGTGGCCACGGCACGGTGACGGTGGAGGACTCCACGAGCAACGCAGTGGGCGGGCTTACCTGTTTCGGCGTCTCAACGTCCGGCGGATGCTGGTTTCACACCGGTGGCGCAGCCATGAAAGTGTATCATCGGGCGCACGGCGCAACGGGGCGAGGCTTGCTCCGTGTCGTC
>JARIET010000195.1 GCA_031127185.1 Gemmatimonadota bacterium
GCACAGGAATCAGGCCGCCATTGTGCGACACACAATTCTCCTGCGCCGTCTGGGCCGTATTGATCTTGAAGTAGGCGTGCTGCTTGAACTTCTTCTGTTCGTCAATGGACAAGATCGTGTTGCCGCCCATCTCCATCATCGAATTGGCCTGGCACATCGGCGACGTGCCGCCGCCCCACTCGTCCGTGAAGACCACCTTCTTGCCATCATTGCTGAACACGGCGGTGTGCCAGAGCGAGAAGTTCGTGTCGGCCTGCGCTGCGAGACGCTTCGGCTTCTCGGGGTTGGAGATGTCCACAAGAATGCCATAGCTGCCGCAGGCACCAGCCAGAAGCTTGGCCTTTGGATACGCCGTGACATCGTGACAGTTACGCGGTCCGGTTGGGGCCGGTGGAGCCTGCGGCGCGCCGGCTGCGCCTGCTGCGCCACCGCGACCACCACGCCCACCGCCGGCCGCCATGCGCGCCGCGGATCGCGGCGCGGCATCGAGTCCGGTGAAAATCCGCGCTCCCGTCACCACTTCGGCCTGCTCGGGCTTCCGCAGGTCCACCTTGATCACATCAAGCCGGAAGAGCGAGTTCGTCTCATCGGCCGGATCGTCGCCCGCCTTGCAACCGGGAACTTCGGTCTCCGGTCGCGCGCCACCGCTCCCCGAGACGTAGATGTAGAGAATGTTCTTGTCCTTCGCATGCGGAACAAGCGTATGCGTGTGCGAACCCTTGCAGGTCTCCACGTTCTTCACGAGCTTCGGCGCCCGCGGATTCGACACGTCGAAAATGCGCACGCCGGCCATATGATCCTTGGGGTCGGTTACGCCGCCCTTGCCGCAGTCCTTGCGATTCGCACCACCCTCGGCAGACACAAAGAGCAGGCTGCCGTAGATCGACGGATCGCCCTGCGACGTGATGCACTGCACCGTGGACATCATCTCGGGCTTGGCCGGGTTGCTGACATCCCAGATCACGAAGCCGGCGACGTTGCCCTGATAGACATACTTGCCACCGAAGGCGAGATCGGAGTTCACAAAGGTCAGGCCGCGGGCAGAGTCGAACGCCGGTGGCTTGCCGGTGAACGAAACCAGCTTCATGCCCTTTGACGCCTCGCCGGCGTCGAGCCGACCCGACTTCAGGTTGCTGCGGGGATCGTCCTTGCTGGGGTAGGTCTGCGCGACAAGCACCGCCGGAATCGCGAGGGCGGCGACGAGGGCGAGCAGTTTCCGAATCTTTCGCATCAGGTAAGGCTCCAGAGGGAAATGTGGGGCTACTTCTTCGGCGGCAGCGCCGCAAGCATCTGACGCATCACGCCGATCTCGGCGGTCTGCGCGGTGACGACATCGTTGGCAAAGATTCCAACGTCAACTTCCTGCCCGGCGCGCGGAGCGGCGAAGAGGTCCTTCACCATCTTGAGCGCGCCTTCGTGGTGCATGATCATGTAGTTCAGGAACACACGGTCGAACTCGACGCCCTTCGCGGCCTCGAGTTCCTTCATCTGCTGGTCGTCGAGCATCCCGTCCATCTTCATGGTGCGCCACGACGAGGTGTCCGGGGCCTCCTGCTTGTAGTACCGCAGCCAGCCCTGCATCTGCAGAATCTCGGGCATCTGCGACTGGTCGATCTTGTTGGCGAGTTTCAGCAGGCGCGCATTGGCGCCGTTCGCTTCGGCCATCCGCGACATCACGATGGCCTGCGCGTGATGGGCGATCATCCCCTGCATGAACTCCACGTCGGCGGCCACGTACGGGGCGCCCGGCGGGACGACGATGTGCGCCCCGTGGTTCATACCGGCCATGGGGGCCTGCGCACTCACGGCCAGCGGAGCCGTAAGCAGAAGGGTTGCTACAAGGATGCGTTTCATGAGGGCTGTGGTTTTGGAGGCCGTACTCAAATAGATACGCGCTGTACTCGGCCGCCGCTGTGCGCGCGGGCGGCCCGGGTTGACAGGGACCGAAGTCAGCGGCTGGGCGGCGAATTGCGCGGATCCGGGAGCGTGCACCCCGCGGATCGTTCTCGTTGTGCGATCGCCTCGCGCACGCGGTCGATCTGCTCCTGCGTGGGAGCGCTGATCGTGATGTTTCCCGGACCAGTCTGAATGGTGGACGTCCGGTCGTCGAGCATACTCCGCGCAAGCGCCGCCGCCGCGTCTGGGGTCGTGCAATTGAGGGGGATTCGAGTCGAATAGGGGTCGGCGACCTGCACGCTGTTCGGCACGACACGCATGAAGAAGAACAGCGCCCCGACCGCCAGGAAGGCAATGAGCGTCGCGATGAGGCCGCGGCGGCGCGTGCCGTACTCGGGTACGCGGGCAGTGACCCTATCCCGGGCACCCTCGCGGTACTCAGCGAGCGCCGCATCAAACGCCGACGCGGAGATCCCGGCCTCGGCGGCGGCACTTCGCAGCTCAGCGACGTGCGCCGAGTTGGCGTCGAGCTCGCTTGCGCGGGCGAGAATTCGTTCTGCGACCGTGGACGGGACGCGCTCGAGATCAGGCACGGGAGGCTTTCCGGTCATGCTTCATGCCCGCAATACGAAACCAGCCGGGCAAGGGTTGCATACCCTTTCCTTGACTGCTTGGGAGAGCGCGAAACTCTCTGTCCAACAGCTTCGGAGCGACCGCCGTAGGCTCACCCCAGCATCGACCGAATCACAAACCCAACATTTGCTGGCCGCTCGGCCAGCCGCCGCATGTACCACTTGAACCACGAACTGCCGTACGAGACCAGTGTCTTCACCACCTGGCCGTCGGCACGGAACCGCATCTGCTCGGCATCCTTGATCCCGTAGAGCATGTGTACTTCGTACTTGCCCGGACCGACTCCAAGCTCCTTGGCCCGGGCGATGATGCGACCCACCAGCGCGACGTCGTGCGTGCCGAAGATCGGGAGGCAGTTCCCCGCCTTCGCCGCCTGAAGCATCGTGTCCGAAAGCTCGTAGTACGCGCGGTCCGTATCCGCCTTGCGGGGGAATGCCACGTGCGGAGGCTCAGCATATGCGCCCTTCACCAGCCGAATCACCGGATTCACCGTCATCAAGTCTGCAATGTCCTTGGCGGTGCGAAAGAGATACGCCTGGATGGCGAGACCTGTGTCGGGATACCTGGCCTTCACCTTTTTGTACAGATCGATCGTGCGATCGACGTAGGCCGAGTCTTCCATGTCGATCCAGAGAAAACTGCCGCAGGCCTGCGCTTTTGCAGCGAGTTCGAACGTGTACTCCTCACACATTTTCGCGTCGATATCGAGACCGAGCTGCGTGGGTTTCACGCTGACGTGGCCGGGGAGATTCGTCGCGCGGATCTGGTCAAAGAGCCAGATGTAGTGGTCGCGAACGGCCTTGGCTTCGGCGGCATTGGTGATGGCCTCGCCGAGCTTGGTGAAGATCGTGCCGCGTCCGCCCTTGGCAAGCTCGGCACAGGCGTTCAGCGCATCTTCGGGAGCCTCGCCGGGCATGAACTTCCGCGTGGCGCGGCGGACAAAACCCCACTTGGTGACGTGGTCGTTGAGATAGCTGCTTTTCGCGAGAGCGAGGAAGAAACCGCGACCGAAGGGCATGGCAAAGACAGTTGAGAGTTCAGAGTGCGGGGTGCAGCGTTGGGTTGCGGGTTGAGAGTTTCCCCGGCCCCGACTCGCTACCGCACCTGCAAGAACGGTCGTGCCGCTCTCGGATGGAATTTGGCGAAATCCTCACCGAGAAGCGATGCAATTGTGGACGCGATTTGCGCCTGAGTGACATTGGCGTTGCGCATTTCCCCCCGTGCGGTTACTCCCGCACCGAATGCCGCGAGCCAGATGCGCTCGGCGCCCACCACATCCTCACCGTGATCGGTCCACGCGTCGAGTTCACCGCGACCGTGGTCGGTGGTGATGATGAACGTGGTGCGGCCTCGGTACTCCGGCATCGCCTGCATGCTGTGCCACAGCTCCGCGATGAAGGCATCCACACTCTGCGCCGACCGCAGCATGAGGTCGTAGCGCCGCAGGTGCGCCCACTCATCGGTCTCACCGTACCCGACAAATAGCACGCGAGGCTTCTTTGCCTTGACGTGATTGAGCAGCGCCGCCTGCATCGGCGCATCAAGCGTATTGTTGTCCCAAATGCGGGTAGTGGTACGATACGATCGGTCGAGCGAGGGGTCCGGGGTCCCGATCGACGCCATCGACGGTGGTTCCCAGCCTGCAAACACCAGATGGCCGGCGCGTTTGGCGTTGAAGATCTCGTTGAACACACCCCAGGTCGCGAAGGCCGAGACCTTTGCGGCGAATGCCGGCTTCGCGGCAAGCCATTCGAATACCGTGGTGTTCGGATTGGGACCGAAATCATTCTTGTTGATGCGCGGGTCCGCGGCGCCGGCAAGCATCTCGTTGTAACCGGGGTACGAGAACTTCTTGCCGTTCGTGATCATTGCATTGCTGCCTAGCCCCGGGTTGCCCCAGACAATTCCCTTGGCCGCGATGGAGTCCCAGAAGAAGGGCATGATGATGCGACGACGCTCGGTGGCAGTCGGACGCCAGAACTCGCGCTTGTACTTCGCGGTGTCGCCGATGCCGCCCATGCGGCGCGAGAGCAACATCGAGTCAGCGCCGGTGAAGAGCTCCTGCCATCTCAATCCATCGGTGACGATCAATACCACATTCTCTGCGGGCGCCTGAGCTCTTACTGCGGGGGCCGCGGATAACAGGGATACAACTGCGATGAACGCGGATACGACGAACGGCAACTGCAACTTCTTTGTAACTGCGGCGCCCGGCTGATGCATTCGCGCGGCGATCACGGTTTCCAGGTTCCCTTGGCCACTGCGGGGACAAATTTTTCAATGCCCTTTGGCGGGTAGGCGAGCGTCTTCCCTTGCTCGGCGCTCTGGTACGCCGTCATCAACATTTTCACGACTTCCACGCCGTCGTCGAAGGTGAGCAGGGGCTGCTCCTTGCCGAGGAAGACGCGCACGAAGTGGCGGTCCTCATTGGTGTATCCGTATGCCAGATACTCCTCCGGAACCACCGGCATCACACCTTGCTCGGCGTTCTGTTTCTCGACAAGATCTTCACCCGCCCTGCCCTTCACTTCGCGACTGAAGAAGAGCTGCAATCCCGAATCCAGCGAGTTCCACTTCATTGAATACTCGGGACCGAGGAGCTCCGCGGAGAGTCGCAGGCCCGCGCCCACGAAGCTCCAGCTTGTCGTGGCCTCGCCAATGGCGATGCTGCCGTCCGGCGCCTCGAACTCAATCGTCATGCTGGCGAAATCTTCGGACGGCGACTTCGTGTAATCGACGTCGCTGCCCATGGTCGCCTTCAACTTCTTGGCATATGCCGGGCGCGACCATTTGAGCGACGCAATGTGCGAGGTGATGCGCTTGATCTTGAGCGTGGAGAGCGGCTGGCCGGGCTGGGTGAGCAAGTAGCGAACAACGAGCGCTGAATGGCACATCATGTCGTTGAGCACCCCGCCACCCTGCATCTTACCTTGCCAAAACCAGGGGGCGTGGGGCCCGCTGTGCTCTTCGGCGGCGCGTGCG
>JARIET010000196.1 GCA_031127185.1 Gemmatimonadota bacterium
AGGGGAGTGGGGAACTGACGACACCTACCGGTGCTGTGCTTCTCCAAACTCTTGCGACGCGCGGCATTCCGGCTTCGTACCGACCGGTGAAGTCGGGATACGGCGCGGGAACAAAGGACTTCGTTGGTCGCGCGAACGCACTGCGCGTTGTGCTTGCTGATGTCGATGAAGCCGGCCCGCGGGAACCGGTCGCGCTACTGGCCTGCGACGTTGACGACATGGAAGGCGAGTATCTGGCCGCAGCTGTTGACGCGGTGCGAGCTGCCGGCGCCCTGGACGCATCCATCCTGTCCATCGTGATGAAGAAGGGGAGGCCGGGCGCGCGCATTGAGGTTCTGTGCCACCCTGAGGATGCGCAACGGCTGGAAGCCCTTCTCTTCAGCCAGACAACAACGATTGGCGTGCGGCGGTCTTTGGTGTCGCGTTCGGTGCTTTCAAGAGTCTCAAAGACGGTCTCGGTGTTCGGGCACGATGTGGCGATCAAGGTGGCAACGCTTCCCGATGGTAGCACTCGGATGAAGCCGGAATTCGATGACGTGGTCCGGGTTGCCGCGGCCACCCAGAAGGGGGTCGCGGAGGTCCGCAACGAGGCTATTCGACTGGCCTGACCACGCGGCGCAAGTCATTCTGGGCGATTGCTTTCAGCCCGCTCGCATGACATTTTACATCAATGGTTCGCGTCGCCCGGGTCGCCCCGGGGAGCATCGCCGACGAAGTCGGCATCCTCCCGGGCACAGAAATCTCTGCAGTCTCGGGCCGCGCCGTCGACGACTTCCTGGATTGGGAGTTTCTCACGGCCGACGACGCCTTTGAAGTGTCCGCCAGGCTGCCGTCCGGCGAAGACATGATCTACGACATCGAACGTGAGGATGGCGACACGCTTGGGGTCGAGCTGGAGCCCCCGACTGTTCGACGCTGTGCAAATCGATGTGAATTCTGTTTCGTGGAAGGACTGCCGAAGGGGCTGCGAAAGCCGCTCTACATCCGTGACGATGACTATCGGCTGTCATTTGCCTACGGGAATTTTGCGACGCTTTCCAACCTGAAGCAGCGCGATATCGACCGGATTCTCGAGTATCGACTCTCACCGCTGTACGTCTCCGTGCATGCGACACCATGGGAAGCACGAAAAGTGCTGCTCAATAATCCGCGGGTTCCCAACATCATCGAGCAGCTGACGCTGCTGGCTGCGGGTGGCATTCAGTTTCACGGGCAGATGGTCATTGTACCCGGGCTGAACGACGGGGCCGTGCTCGAGCAGTCCCTGACCGACCTCTGGAACCTCGGCGACGCGGTGCTCTCGGTGGCACTGGTGCCGGTTGGGCTCACGCAGTTCTCTCACCTCTACACGGGCAAGCCGATGGACGTGGCACATGCATCGGCGCTGCTTGCAGTGGCTGAACGGTGGGGCGCACGCGCCCGCCATGAACGCGGAACGACTTGGGTTTTTGGGTCTGACGAACTCTATCTGCTCGCTGGTGCTGAACTTCCTGCAGCGGACTTCTACGGAGACTTCGAGCAGGTCGAGAACGGCATCGGTGCCGTCGCGACGCTGCGCGCCCGCGTGGCTGAGGGGCTTGAGCGCCTGCCGCGCCTCGACGGTCGCAAGATCGGCGTGGTCACCGGGATCTCCATGCGCACGCTGATGCCGCCGCTCATCGCGCAGTTGGAGCAAGCGACCGGAGCCTCGTTCGAGATCATCGAAACCACCAACTCGCTGTTTGGCCCGACGACAACGGCAGCTGGGTTGCTGGTCGGCGCGGATATCACGCGCGCGCTTGCCGCACGGGTCGATCTCGACCTTGCGCTCATCCCGGCCGAAACGATAAACGAAACCGGCATTTTTCTCGACGACACGACGCTCGCCGACGTACGAAGCGGGCTCCCGATGCCGGTCGAGCCGTCATACGACTTCATCGACGTCCTTGGCGCCGGCGACTGTGCGCTCATTGCGGTCGAGGAGGTACGATGAGCCGCCCCGTCGTCGCCCTCATCGGACGCCCGAACGTGGGGAAGTCGTCGTTGTTCAATCGCATAATCGGCACCGACAATGCGATTGTGAGCGAAGAGGCTGGCACCACGCGCGATCGACACTTCGCTGCCGCAGAGTGGAACGGCCGGTCCTTCTGGCTGGTTGACACCGGAGGCCTCAAGGAAGACAGCCAGCAGCCGATGGACGTGGAAATCCGGCGGCAGGTGGAGACCGCCATCGCCGAAGCTGACCTGTTGCTCCTCATCCTCGATGCATCGGCTGGACTGCACCCGAGCGATGCCCGGATCGTGGCACTGCTGCGTGAAGCGGGCAAGCCGTGGCTGGTCGTTGCCAACAAGGTGGACGATCCGCGGAATCAAGACTATTTCGAACTGTACAATCTCGGGGCGGGGGACCCATTCCCCGTCTCAGCCGTCAACGGCAAGAACTCGGGCGATTTGCTGGATGAACTTGTGCGTCGTCTCCCGGAACGCGGAGAACCCGGTAACGCCGAGGCACTGCGTGTTGCCGTGGTGGGGCGCCCGAATGTCGGCAAGTCATCGCTGATCAACCGACTCCTGGGCGAGACGCGCCACGTGGTCTCGGCCGAAGCCGGCACGACCCGCGACGCGATTGACTCGCCGTACACGTATCACGGCCGAGAAATCATCTTCGTCGACACGGCGGGCTTGCGCCGTCAGGCGCGAGTGGACGATGGCGTGGAGTTCTATTCGTCGCTCCGCAGCCGCCGCGCGATTGAACGCGCCGACATTTGCCTGCTGGTGATCGACGCGACGGAAGGGCTGCACAACCAGGACCTGAAGATTGCGACGCTGGCCTGGGAGGCCGGACGCGCGATCATCGTTGTCGTGAACAAGTGGGACATCAAGGAGAAGGACGACAAGACCGCCGCCAAGTTCGAGAAGGAGTGTGGGGAAAAGGCGCCGTTCTTCAAGTTCGTTCCGTTCCTCTTTACCAGCGCACTCACGGGACAGCGCGTCACCAAGACACTGGAGCTCATTGTGCAGGTGCACGAGGAGCGACATAAACACGTGTCCACCTCGGAAGTCAACGATGCGCTTCACCAACTGGTTGCGCGGCTGCAGCCGCCGCAGGCAGCCGGTCACGAAGTGAAGCTCACGTTCGCCACTCAGGTCGATGCGGTACCGCCGTCGATCGTCGTGTTCTCGAATCATCCCGAACTTGTCGCGGAGCACTACATCCGCTACCTGCACAACGGATTCCGCGAGCACTGGAACTTTCTTGGGAATCCGCTCCGCATCATCCTGAAGAGGAAGTCGGCGTGAGTCCCGACTGGGGTGGGATCGCCGGAATCGCGATTGCCTATCTCATCGGGTCGTTTCCAACGGCGTTTGTCGCCGGCCGGCTGCTGAAAGGCGTGGATCTGCGGACGGTTGGGTCGGGCAACCTCGGCGCCACAAATGTGTATCGCGAGCTCGGCCTTGCCCCTGCGCTCGTGGTGCTGGTCATCGACGCAGCCAAGGGGGCCATCCCCGCCTGGGTCCTGCCCGGCTTGCTTGCCGTCGGGTTCACCACTGCGAGTCAACTACAATGGTGGGGCATCGCCTTCGGGGTCGCCGCGATCGCCGGACATGCGAAACCGATCTTCCTGATGTGGAAAGGGGGAGGTAAGGGTGTGGCCACCGCAGCGGGAGTATTTCTTGCGCTCACCCCGGCGCCGGCTGCTGTCGCGCTCGCGGCATTTGGATTGGTAGTCGCTTCGACGCGATTGATGTCGCTCGCCTCGATGATCGGCGCTCTTACACTTCCGCTGGCTCAGTTTGTGCTGGGCGGCGACACTCCCGCGGCGCGGGCAAGCCTGGCCGTATCGGCGTTCGTGATCTGGGCGCATCGGAGCAACATTGCACGACTGCGCGCCGGCACTGAACCGCGCCTGGGCCGCACTCCCGCGGGGAATACCAAATGAAGTGTGCTGTGATGGGGGCCGGTGCCTGGGGCACTGCGCTGGCGAATCTTCTGGCGGAAAATGGTCACGAGGCGGCGATCTGGTCGTTCGAGGAGGATGTCGCCGATTCCATCTCGACGTCGCATGAAAATCCGCGCTTCCTGCCAGGCGTCGCGCTGCATCCCGGTATTCGCGCATCGCACGAAAAGTCCGACGTGCTCGCCGGGACGGATTTCGTCGTGCTTGCCTCGCCGAGCCAGGTGCTGCGCAGCGTGGTGCACGATTGTACCGGCACCGTGGGCCCCGATGCAACGGTGGTCGTCGCAACGAAGGGGATCGAGCGCCAAACGTTGCAGCTGATGACCGACGTGGCGGCGGCTGAGTTCCCTGGACGTTCAATCGTGGCCTTCTCTGGCCCGAGTTTCGCCGCCGAGGTGGCGGCGCGGCAACCGACGGCGCTCGTCGCGGCCTCAGTGAGCGCGGCTGCCGCAGTTCGGGTACAGGACGCGTTCAGTTCACCGAGCTTTCGCGTCTATACCCACGACGATGTTGTTGGTGTGGAACTTGGCGGGGCGCTGAAGAACGTCATGGCCGTCGCAACCGGAATCTCTGATGGCCTCGGTCTGGGGTTCAATGCGCGGGCGGCGCTGATGACGCGCGGCCTCGCCGAGATCACGCGCCTCGGGGTAAAACTCGGCGCGAGGCAGGCCACGTTTGCCGGCCTGGCTGGCTTCGGTGATCTTGTCCTCACCTGCACGGGAGCGCTGTCGCGAAACCGCTCAGTCGGACTGGAAATTGGCCGAGGCCGTGCGCTTGCGGACGTTCTTGCGGGCCGTGAGACGGTGGCGGAGGGAGTCACGACCACGGAAAGCGCCAAGGCGCTCGCCGAACGGGAAGGCGTGGACATGCCAATAGTCACCGCCGTCCACCGCATCCTCTTTGAACGCCAGCCGGCCCGTTGGGCGCTGGTGGAACTGATGGCACGTGACCTGCGCAGCGAGGAGGACTGATGGCGACACGAGCGCATGAGCGGCCCGAGCCAGTGCAGGAGTTTTTCTCCATCGGCGAGGTGTGTGAACTCACCGACCTGAAACCGCACGTGCTCCGCTACTGGGAGTCGCAGTTTCGGTTCCTCAATCCAGCCAAGAACCGGTCCGGCAATCGCGTCTATGCGCGTCGCGAGATCGAGTTGGTCCTTCTGGTGAAGCACCTGTTGTATGATGAGAAGTACACCATCGACGGCGCGCGGCAGAAGCTCGACGAAGAACGAAAGGGTGGCGGACTCAAACCCGCCGCTCGGGTGGGCCTCGATGTCGAATCGATCCGGCTGGTTGAGCGCGACCTGAAAGAGATTGCCGCATTGCTCAAGGGAGAAACCGCCTGATGCGCATACTGCTCAGCAACGACGATGGCATTCTTGCTGCAGGGCTGGCTTGCCTGGAGCGCGCCGCCGCCGGACTGGGCGAAGTGTTCGTCGTGGCGCCGGATCGCGAACAGAGCGCCACCAGTCACTCGCTCACCTTGCATCACCCGCTGAGGCCGGTGCAGCTCGGTGAACGCCGCTGGCAGGTGGACGGGACGCCCACAGACTGCGTGAT
>JARIET010000197.1 GCA_031127185.1 Gemmatimonadota bacterium
GGAAACGACCAGAAAGGCGATCGTGAACCATCCGAAGAGCGGCCATCGGCCGGGCTTCGGCGCAACCATCTGCGAAACAGCGTTTGGCGCGGTCACTGTGTGTTCAGCCCTCGATCACGTACTCAAATGCCAGGAAGGTTGCCATCAGAAAGATGACGTCAAACGCGGCCAAAAGGCTGATCCAGGCCCCAGCTTCGTGCAGCAGGTCGCCGCCAATGAGCGCCTTGGTGGCCTGCATGGCCGCGAGCAGCACCGGTACAAGCATGGGGAAAAGGAGCAGCGGCAAAAGCACCTCGCGCGCCCGGCTTCGGCTGGCCATGGCCGCGTAGAAAGTACCCAGCGTTACGAGGCCGATGGACCCGAGGAGTACCACACCGAGGATCCGTGCCCAGGCGGACGGAACCTCGACCTGAAACAGCACCAGACTGACAACGATCACGATTGTCATCAGGAGCAGCACGAAGGCGAAATTCGCCATCAGCTTGCCGACAAAGATGGAGCGGCGTGACCCAGGGTACATCAGGAGCGGTTCGAGTGCGCCGCCGTCGAGTTCCACCTGGTACGACCGGTTGAATGCGAGCACGCCGGCAAAGAGAGCCGACAGCCAGAGGGCACCCGGCGCGGCGGCGCGCACGGCGGCAGAGTCGGGGCCGAGCGCGAAGCCGAAGAGCAGCAGAATGGTCACGGCCAGGGCAGCCACAGAGTTGAACCCGGCCTTGGACCGCAGTTCGGTGGTGAGGTCCTTCCAGGCGATAGCCCTCGCGCGGGCCCACTCGTCAGCGAACGCCATTAGCGGGGAGCGCCAGCGCGCGGTGTGACGCGGCCGTCTTCCAGGGCGAGCCAGCGCGTGACCACGGGGGCGGCGGATGCCGTATCGTGGACCACGACGAGTGCGGCGCCGCCGCGGGAGAGGGTCGCCTGGATGGTCTCATTCACCAGTCCGATCCCGGCCGCATCGAAGTTGTTGTAGGGCTCGTCCAGCAAGAGCAGATCGGGCGACTGAAGGAATAGCCGCGCAAGGGCAAGACGACGAAGCATGCCGCTCGAGAATCCACGGGCGCGCTGGTCGGCTGCTGCCGCGAGCCCTGCGCGATCGACCGCAGCGTCGGCCTCAGCGGCGGTGCGCCCGAGCATCGTGGCCGCGAACCTGGCGTTCTCCCGGGCGGTGAGATCGTCGTAGACGCCGGGAACGGGCGAGAAGAAGCCTACGTTCGCGCGGACCTGGTCGGCGTCGCGAATCAGGTCCGCACCAAAAACGGACGCAGTACCTGCACTCGGGCGGAGCAGGGTGCACAGCAGGCGAAGGAGGGTGCTCTTGCCGGAGCCGTTGGCGCCCACCAAGCCCACGGCCTCGCCCCGGCGCACTTCAAGCGATGCCCCGCGCAGCACCCAACGAGCGCCGAAGCGCCGGGCAAGTGAGCGGGCGTCGACCGCAAGGTCCGGAGTAGTGTGTGTCACGCGAGAATGGCGAATGGAGCGTATCGGGATCGAACCGATGACCTCCTGGTTGCAAACCAGGCGCTCTCCCAGCTGAGCTAACGCCCCTATGGTCCTGCTAGGTCGTTGCAATATAACGTGTTGGGACTCCCCGTCGGGTATCCCCTGTTCGGGTTCCGTGGCCGAGGATTGACGGCTGGATTAGCTATCAACCATGACCGAATCCGATACGAAAACTGCCGTTCCCACCGTGACCCTGCCCTGCCAGTTCTGCGGAGCCTGGAATCGCGTGGAAGCGAGTCGCATTCCGGACCGCCCCAAGTGCGGGGAATGTGCCAAGCCAATGCTTCTCGACCGCCCATACCCGCTGACCGACGCATCGTTTGACCGCGTGCTGGGTGAGTCTGCGATTCCGATCATCGTGGACTTCTACGCCGACTGGTGCGGCCCCTGCAAGATGATGGCGCCGGAGATGGATGCCTTCGCGGCTAAGCATGCCGGCAAGGTGCTGGCGGCCAAGATGGATACGGACCGCAACCAGCGGACAGCGATGCTCTTCAACATCCGCAGCATCCCGACAATCATGCGGTTTGAAGGAGCGACAAAGACCGCCGAGCACTCCGGCGCGCTCAAGCTGGCAGACATCGAGCGCTTCGCGGGGCTCGTGTAGGGACAGGATTAAGGCGGGGACGCGGATGAACGCGGATAACTGCCGATAGACGCGGATACCAAAAAGGGGGAACGACAGCTCGGATCGACGCTGTCGTTCCCCCTTTCAGTTGCTGTATCCGCGTTTCTTGTCGTACCGATCCGCGAAAATCCGCGTCCCCGCCGTAAAACCGTCCCCGCCGTAAAACCGTCCCCGCCGTAATACCTATTCGTGCGCCGGCAGCGGCTCCATCGTCTTCGGATCGCAAGGCACCTGCACCTCATCGCGGTACTGCGACGTCAGCAGGAAGACCCGGAACTTCGGGAACGCATCCATAAAGGACGTGTAGCAGAAGCCCCAGACGCCAAGGAAGCCGAGGGTGATCAAGCCCTCCCAATAGGCAAATGGCGCGTTTGCGACACTGCCGTACACAGAGGGGTAGACCTCGATGTAGCGCTGGATGAAGATGCCCAACGTGCTGCAGGTGGCGAAGAAGATCATGGTTGGCGAGAACGTCTTCGCCTTGACCGAGAGCAGCCCGAAGAAGGGCAGCACGAAGGTCAGCACCACGATAGCCACGGTCCAGTTGGTCCAGACACCCGTGAGCCGCTGCGTGAAGAAATGCGTTTCTTCCGGCACGTTGCCGTACCAGATCACCAGGTACTGGGCGAAGGTGATGTAGCCCCAGAACGCCGTGAAGCCGAAGCAGAGCTTGCCAATGTCGTGGTAATGCGTCTCCGTGACGAGATCTTCCGCACCGAGCGTGTTCCGCCAATACCGTGAGAGCGCCGCGAAGGTCATCAGGGCGACAAGCCAGCCACCCATGAACACCTGCCAGCCGTACATGGTGCTGAAGAACCACGGGTCGAGCGACATCGACTGATCCCAGGCCAGGATGATCCAGCCGAAGGCCCAGATGATCGCCATGAAGACGGCGAGCTTGCCTTGCAACGAATGCGTGCTGTGCAGCTCGCGACGCTCTTCGCCGAACGTGGCGCGCATCCTGGCGCGCAGCCCGGCCGCCCAGCCGGCTCCGCCTTCGGGCGAGACGCCGACGTCGAGGCGCACAGAGGTCCAGATGTACCACAGCTGAATCACCGCGATCGCAGTGAAGACGAGGAACGAGCGCACCGAGAAGAAGGTGTGGCTCAGGTAGGTCTGCTTCTCGTGCGGATACTGCGCGAGCTCGTTCCACCAGGGATAGAGGTGGCTCGGGCCGACAAAGACCATCAGGGCGAGCGCAACCCACGCAAACGGCAGGAACGCGACGTACCCTTCGAGAAAGCGGATGACACCGCGCGACCACCGTGCGGTGGCGATACGCTGCGCCGCGACGAACATCACCGCCGCTGACGAAATGATCGTGAAGAAGAGCCAGTTGATATGGAACGCATGCCAGGCCCGGTCGTTCCCGGTGGCCGCGCCATAGACGAAGGTGCCGAGGCCGAGCACGGCCAGCGCGAGTGAGATCTGGCGAATCCGTCCGCCGGTCGTTGGCGCGCCAGCTGCGATGACGCGCTCTCGCGAGGGTGCTGCAGAAGCGCCGTGCGCGCTCATCGATGATCCTCCGCCTTGCGTTCAACGCCGGATGCTGCGGGTGCCGCCGGCTTTGAGGCCTTTGACGGAACCGTCGGCCCCATCGGTGTGGCGCCCGGAAGCTTGTCGCCCGTTTCACCCGGCAATCCAAGGGGGCCGGTGGGAACCGGCTGACCCAACATCCCCTGCAGGCCGCGGATGTAGTTCACCACATCCCAGCGGTCCATCTCCTCGATGCGGTTGTACGACGGCATCAAGCCACGCCCGTTACGCATCACGCCCCAGATGTAACCATCCGAACGCGCCTTCGTGACGTCGCCGTTGATCGCCGGCGCGAATCCATACGCCATGTTTGCCTGTCGCATGTAGCTGTCGGCATCGCCCTTGTCACCATGACAGACGGCACAGTTCAGCGCGTAATACTGGCGACCGTTCGCCAGGGAACGTGCATCGACGGCAACCGGGTTCTTCACCACGTTGAACGAGTCGATCGTCGCCGGCATCGGCGCATGACTGATGCCGAAGGCCGCCGATGTGGTGCCGGTGGTCGGGACGCTGCCAGCGGGCTGGCCGCGGAAGCCCTTCCCCGCCGCCGAGTCACTGCTGAAGTTCTGCCACGGGCCCACCGACGGCTGTTGCTTGAAATCGGTGAACCAGCTGCACGCGCCGATCAGCGGTACGAACGCGAGGATGAGATGCACGCGGCGCATCGAGTGTCTATTGCTCACCGCGCACCTCCTCCGCCCCAGCCTGGCGCAGAATCGTTTCCGCTTCCTTGAGACGTTCGGGCGCACATTCCACCCAGACGCCATAGTGCGAGCCTGAAAATCGCGGATCATAGCCGACCGTCATGGTGAGACGCGGGACCCGTGCATGGATGAACAGGCCAGCCACGGTGGACAACCCGCCGACCAGCACCATCAACTCGAAGGCGAAGACCGTGTAGGGAATCCAGGTGGACACCGGCTTGCCGCCGACGATGATGGGCCAATAGTTCGATCCCCAGAGCGAGACCCACCAGCCAAAGGTCGCGCCCGAAAGGGCGCCAATGAGCGTGTACATCCGCACGGGACTCTTGGGCGGCTGCAACGCGTGCTCGAACTCGTGGCGCGGTGTGGGCGTGAACACGGTGATCTTGCCGACATTCTGCTTCCTGAGCGCGGCAATCGCGTCACAGGCCGCGTCGATTTCCATGAAAGCGCCAAGCATGCCCTGGGCCATGTCAGTGCCCTCCGTGGCTGGCGTGGCTTGCGGCCGGTCGCCGCAGTTTCGGCGGAACGATCTCCTTCACTTCGGCGATGGCAATGACCGGCAACTGCTTGATGAAGAGCAGGAACCACATGAAGAACCAGCCGAATGAACCAAGCAGGATTCCCGCGTCCACCCAGGTCGGGCGATAGCCCGACCACTGCCACGGCTCGAACTCGTGCGAGAGGCCAGGCACGATGATGACGAAGCGCTCGTACCACATCCCGATGTTGATGAAGATCGAGAGGATGAACAGCCAGGTCGGATTACGCCGCAGCTTCTGCGAGAACAGCGAAAGTGGAAGGATCATGTTGCAGGTGAGCATGATCCAGGCCGTCCACCACCACTGGCCGAAGACGCGGTTCCAGAAGTAATCCTGCTCCACCTGCACGCCGCTGTACCAGGCGATGAAGAACTCGACCAGGTACGCGCAGCCCACGACCATCGACGTGAAGAGCGTCAGCTTGGCGCCCGCGTCCATGATGTTGAGTGTGACGTAGTGCTCGAGCTTGAAATACTTCCGGATGGGGATGATGATCGTGAAGACCATTCCCATACCAGAGAAGATGGCGCCGGCCACGAAGTAC
>JARIET010000198.1 GCA_031127185.1 Gemmatimonadota bacterium
AGCGCGACGTCGTCGCTGATGTCCTCGAGCTTGCAGTCGAACCTGGAGACCTGCGTGCTGATGTGCGCGAAATCCTTGTCCTTGTTGCTCGCGTTCACCACCATCATCACGTGATCGGCTGCGCGATAGACGAGGCAGTCGTCTTCAAACGTGCCGCGCTCATTGAGGATGCCGCTGTAGTGCACCTGGCCGATGCCAAGCGCGGCCACGTTGTTTGTCGTCACATAGTTGACGAACTCCACCGCCTGCGGGCCGGTGATGATGAACTCACCCATATGGCTGACATCAAACAGCCCGCACGCCTTGCGCACCGCGTTGTGCTCGGCCGTGATGCCGGTGGGGTACTGCACCGGCATTTCGAACCCGGCAAAGGGGACGATCTTGCCGCCGAGTGCGACATGGGTGTCGTATAAAGGCGTACGCTTGAGGGCTGTCATTTTGTACGGCGGGTGGGCGGCTTGCGGTTGGCGGTAGGCGGAGAACCGGGAGAGGGATCGGCGCCGTTGGCGATCTAGCGCAATATGCCGAAGTGGCAGTGGCCTCTGGTAGGGGAATCGATGCGTTTGCCACGGTCCCGGTGGCGCGGAATTCGGGCGATGAGACCAGGTTGGTGGCGTCACCCTTTACATGTGAGATGCTGATGAGTATGGTTACCCATATGAAGACAACCATAGATATTGCTGACACGCTCTTTGAGGCGGCCAAGACTGCGGCTGCGCGTGACGGTACCACGTTTCGTTCACTCGTGGAGGAGGGGCTCCGGATTGTCCTTGGCGCCCGCCACGAAAAGGGCGGACGCTTTGCGCTCCGCGACGCCAGCTTCAAGGGCAAGGGATTGCAACCCGGAATCGATCTCCGCAATCGCGAAGCGATGGCGAGTCTGATGTACGAAGGCCGAGGCGGCTGAGCCTCGAATGATTGCCCTCGACACCAACATTCTCGTGTACGCGCACCGCGCAGACTCGGAATGGCACACGCGTGCCTCCGCAGCGGTGGCGGACCTCGCCAACGGCAGCGGCTCGTGGGCTATTCCCTGGCCCTGCATTCACGAGTTCTTCTCGGTGGTCACGCACCCGCGCATTTTTTCTCCGCCCACACCGCGCGAACGCGCGTGCGCGCAGGTCGACGCCTGGCTGGAGTCCCCATCGTTGGTGATGATCGGCGAGGACGCGGGCTACTGGGAGACGCTGCGCGCCTCGATCATGTCGGGCAAGATCGCGGGACCTGCTGTGCACGATGCACGCATCAGCGCCATCTGTTCACGCCACGGAGTGAACGAACTGTGGTCCGCCGATCGCGATTTCAGCCGGATCACGGCCGTGAGGGTGCGGAATCCGCTGGCCACCTGAGGACGTGTCGTGTTTGCGCCGGGTTGACGCATCGCGGGAAGCAATGTCGTGGCTTTCAGAGGCCGTTGGCCGAGGCCCGTCTGGAGCGGCAGGGTGGTCGGGCCGCCACTCAACACTTCAGGTGCGGCTGCAATCGCACCAGCGCCTCGCCAAGCGTCGCATCGCTTGCGGCAAAACAGAGCCGCAGGTAGCCCTCCCCTCCCGGGCCAAAGGCGGAACCGGGCGCCAGGGCCACTCCGGCCTCACTGACCAGCCTTGAGGCCAGGGACGCAGAGCTGGTGAGCCCGTCAATCCGCAGAAACGCGTAAAACGCGCCCTGTGGTTCGGCGAGCGTCGCACCTGGCAGGGTGCCAAGCACGGTCCGCACCTGATCGCGCCGCGCGGCAAGATGCGCGCGAAGCCGTCGCACCGACGCTTCGCCGTCGCGTAGCGCGACGATCCCCGCCTGCTGTACCATGGCCGTCGGGTTCGACGTGATGAATTCCGCGGCCGCGTACATCAGGCGCACGGTGCGCTCGCTTGCTTGCGCCCAGCCGAGACGCCAGCCGGTCATGTTGTACGTCTTGGAAAAACTGTTGACGATGATCACTCGGTCGCGCGTTCCCCGCTCCGCGAATCTCGCAAGACTCGGCGCGATATCGGTGTCAAACACGAGCCGCTCATACACCTCATCAGAGAGAATTATCAGATCGTGCCGGGCAGCCAGGTCGACCAGCGCGCCTTGCTCGGCCTCGGTGATCATCCATCCCGTGGGGTTCGAAGGACTGTTGACCACGATCATTCGCGTGCGCGCATCGATGGCACGCGTGAGGCGCTCGATGTCGAGCACAAACCGATTGCCGTCGGCTGCGAGCGGAACGTGGCGGGCCTCTCCGCCCGCCATCACCGCGGCGTTCGCATAGATGGCGTAGGCTGGCGAGATGATGAGCGCGTTATCGCCTGCGCCCACAAATGCGCGGATGGCAAGGTAGATGGCCATGGTACCGCCGACGGTGCAAATGACCTCGGTGCCGCGGAGCTCCACCCCCTGCAACTCGTGCACCTTTGCGCCGATTGCGGCGCGCAACTCCGGCGCACCGGCAGTGTGCGTGTATTGCGTGTGTCCCGCCAACGCCGCCTCATTGGCGGCGTGCACAATGAATGCCGGTGTTGGAAGATCGGACTCCCCATAGCAGAGCTTGATGGTGCCCGGCCTGCGCTCGGCCTCCGTGGCCACCTGCACAAGGGGCGATTCCGTGACCCGCGCGAGTGTTGTCACAATGAGGCCTGAGCTGGGGGCATCGTCGTCAAGAGTATCGGCGAAAGTCCGCGGCCGCGCACGTCTTCGGCTGCTTCGTGGAAATCCCACGCGCCAGCGCACATATTCGCTGTCCCTATGGCAATCGGCAACTTCCACATCGGCATCATGGGCAACCTGTTCTCGGGGAAGACCACCCTCATGAACGCCCTCACGGCCGAGCCGTACCGGTCCGAGCTTCAGGCCCTGCTCGGCGACGCCGAGATGTATTCGTTCACCGAGCGGGTGGAGAAGAACTCCCTCACGGACCGCTGCCTCAAGCTCTTCTATCAGGACCGGGTGGCCAACATCTTCGCCACCGAAGTCGCTTTTTTGCATATGCGGGTGCTGCAGCAGCGCGAGATTCGCCACCTGATGACGCGCGAGCGCAAGGGCGCGGTGATCGTGTTGGAGGACCGCCCGTTTCTCGATGGGCCCGAGGTCTTTGTGCGGCGAATGATTGATGCCGGTGAAATGCCGGCCGCGCACGCCGAGCTGTACTACACCCTGTTTCATCAGACGCTCAACAACGAGCGCATCCGGCTCCCCGATCTCACGGTCTATCTGCGCACGGAACCCACGCTGCTCGAGAAGCGCCGCCGCGCCCGCGCGCGCGCGGGCGACGCCTACGCCAAGACCATCACGCTCGACTACCTCTCTCAGATCCACGCGCGGTACGAAGATCTCGTCGCCGACTGGCGCGACACGCTGCGCAAGTATCAGGAAGTCTCCATCGTGCCGCCGGACTCGGACGTGGTGATTTTGCCGGCCGAGATCGATATGGACGAACATCCGGACTACGTGCATGTGGCCGCCGGGACGATTCGGGAGAAGGTCCGGCGGATGGTGGCCGCACGACGTGTGGTCAACGGCCACGGCAGCATCCGATGAACCCGCAAGTTCCTGAGCATCTGCAGGTCCGCGAAGACCCGTCCATCAAGCGCCACGAAATCGCCCACCGCCTCACCACGGTGGAGCGGCGGCTCCTCACCTACCTCGGCAAGCACCAGACGCTGATTGCCTGCTGCGGCAACATCGGCGCCGGCAAGAGTTCGTTGGTGAAGCTGCTGGCGTACAGCACGGGAATGAATGCGCTCTTCGAGCTGCCGGACGATGGATTTGAGGATCACATCGCGCAGAACCCTTCGCTCTTTCCGCTGCTCGCCACGGCCAAACACTCGGCCAAGCGTACGCTGGGGCGGTACTACGGCGCGATCAACGAGTTCATTCAGGTGCAGCAGCGGTCGAACGACGCGTCACCCGACTGGCAGCAGGCCAAGCGCCAACTGGAGCACGCCGCGCTCGACATTCAACACGCGTATCTGGATCTGCGGAAGATGCAGTTGCAGGCGGCCCCGCATCTCTCGGCGAGCACCTGCATTGATGGATCGCCCCTCGCGGATCGCTACGCGTTCTGCGAAGTGCTGCATCGCGATATGGACGTTCCGTACCTCACGGCCGACTCGCTCGCGGTGATTGACCGCCGGCTCGACGAGGAGTTTCGCGCGCTCGCGCGTCCTGGGCTCGTGATCCTGCTCAAGAGCCCAGTGGATTACCTGCTCCGCAACGTGCGCGACCGGCAGCGGGACGAAGAGAAGTCCAATGACGCCGAGGTCCCGGAAGGGCTCGCGCGTCTCGTGCGCGCGTTGAATGGGCGCTACGACCAGTTCGTGCCCAACATCCGGTCCACTGGCTGGTACCGTGGTCCGGTGCTGGAGATCGATGTCTCCGAGATCGACTTCGTCTCCAACGTGCGGCACCTGATCGCCGTGTACGAGGGGATTGAGCGACTGCTTGTTCCGCGGGAGTTTCGGGCCTAGTTCGGCGCTTGACGGAACCCGCCTGTCCGGGTTCGCGTAGGGTCGGAGAGACATATTTCACTCGTGCACACCCTCCGCGTCCTTTGGGTCCTCGGCCCCATCGCCATCTCCATCCTCCGCGACCGCAAGCGGTGGATCTGGTGGGGCACTGGCATCAAGCGCACGCCGGAGTTCCACCAGCACCGCGCGGCGTGGCTGCTCAGCGCCATCGGCCGGTTGGGCCCCAGCGTCATCAAGATTTCACAGGTCTTTGCCTCGCGCGCCGACCTGATTCCTGAGCCCTACCTCGGCGCACTCAGTTCAGTAGTGGATCAGGTGCCCGCGCTGCCGTTCGAGGTGATTCGCCAGCGCATTCAGGAAGAGTACGGGCGCGATGTAGACGAACTATTCGAGAACTTCGAGCGCGTGCCCGTTGCCGCGGCATCGCTCGCGCAGGTGCACCGCGCGCGGCTAAACGGCGAGACCGTCGCCGTGAAAGTGCTGCGCCCCGGCGTCGAGGTGGATGTCGCCGCCGACATTCTCGCGTTTCGGCGGATTCTCACGTTTCTCGACCGCACCTGGGGCCATCACCACATCAAGCGCGAGATGACCGCGCTGGCAGCGTACGAAACGCGTGTGCGCGAAGAGTTGAACTTCGAGCAGGAGGCGGCCTACGCGACCACAATTCGGGCGAACTTTGCGAATAGCACGCGCGTGCGGATTCCGCGCATTTATCCCGACATGGTGCGTCGCCGCGTGCTCGTGATGGAATTCATGGAAGGCACCCGCATCGACCGGCTCGACACCACGCCCGGCGCCAAGATCGACGTCACCCACGTGGTGCAGACCCTCGTGGAGCTCTACATCCAGATGGAGCTCATTGACGGGCTCTTCCACGCCGATCCGCACCCCGGCAACGTGATGGTCGGGGCCGACGGTCGCATCATCCTCGTGGACTTCGGCGCCGTGGTGCGCGTGCCGGTGCCAATGC
>JARIET010000199.1 GCA_031127185.1 Gemmatimonadota bacterium
GGCGAGTCGCGGTTGCAATCGAGGATATGGTGGTGCATCGTACGGTACCCTTCGGGTACGGCAGATACAGCGAAAACGGGACGGCGCTATTCACACGCGCCGTCCCGTTTTCAGTTCTCAACAAGCTGCAATCGCGCCGCGAACTACACCGGAAACACCATCTCCCGGTACTTGGGCAGCGGCCACCGCGCGTCATCCACGCGCACTTCCAGGGCGTCCGACGCATCGCGCACCGCGGCCATCGCATCGGCACCGGTCGACGTGAGGAACTGCGCCTGCTTGGCCGCGTCGTGGTGCATGCCTTCAGCTTTGGCGATCGCGGAGCGCAGATTCGCCGACGCCTTCTGCAGCGCAGCAACCATCGAGGCCACGGAGTTCGCCAGCTCGATCTGCGGCACCGGCTTCACACCGGCATCCTTCGCATTCTCCGCCGACTCACACAGCACTGCGAGATACCCGTGCGTGGCCGGTAGAATCATCGTCTCCGCCATCTCCGCGAGCGTGTGCAGCTCGATGAGCATGTCCTTGATGTAACGCTCAAGCCGGATGTGATACCGCGAGTCCACCTCCTCGGAGGAGAGAATGCCGAGCGAAGTGAACAGCTTGCGCGACTGCGCCGTGACGATCTGTGCGAGCGCCTCGGGCGACCGGCGGAAGTTGGGCAGGCCACGCTTCTTGGCCTCCACCACCCAGGCGTCGGAATAGTTGTTGCCCTCAAACCGAATGGCCTTCGTGGACTTGAACACAGCGCTCACCACCTTGAGCACCGCGTCGTCACGGTTCTTGGTCTTCTTCATCTCCGCCTTCAGTGCCGCCGTCAGCTCACCGAGCGACTCGGCCACCGTCGCATTCAACAGCATCACCGGGAAGGCGATGGACTGCGACGAACCCACTGCGCGGAACTCGAACTTGGCGCCGGTGAATGCAAACGGCGACGTGCGGTTACGATCGGTGTTGTCCTTGGCAATCTCCGGCAGCTTGGCGACGCCGAGCTCGATCATGGCATCGGCCGCAGCCTTGCCCGCGCGACCTGCGGCGATGTCGTCAATCACCTTCGTCAGCATCTCGCCCATGAACACGGAGATGATCGCCGGCGGCGCCTCGTTGGCACCAAGACGATGCTCGTTGCCGCTGGTGGCAATGCCCGCGCGAATCAAGCCCGAGTGCTTGTGCACAGCCTTGAGCACCGCGGCAAGGAACAACAGGAACCGAATGTTCTGGTGCGGCGTCTTGCCGGGCTTCAAAAGATTCACGCCGTCGAGCTCGTTGTCCGACGCAATCGCCATCGCCCAGTTGCAGTGCTTGCCCGAGCCGTTGATGCCGGCGAACGGCTTCTCGTGCAAGAGCGCCTGCAGGCCGTGCCGGAGCGCGACCTTCTTGAGGATGCTCATCACGAGCTGGTTGTGATCGACCGCGATATCGGTCTCTTCATAGATGGGCGCCATCTCGAACTGGCAGGGCGCCACCTCGTTGTGCCGCGTCATGATGGGCACGCCGAGCTTGTACAACTCGTGCTCCACCTCGGCGATGCAGGCCTGCACGCGCTCCGGGATGCCACCGAAGTAGTGATCCTCGAGCTGCTGACCGCGCGGCGGCGGCGCACCGAGCAGCGTGCGGCCACCCATTACGAGATCGGGGCGCAGTGAAAAATGCCCGCGATCGATCAGGAAATACTCCTGCTCGGCGCCGAGCGTGGTGTAGACGCGGAGCGCGCCCTTGTCGCCGAGGAGGTTGAGGAGTTCAATGGAACGCGCGGAGAGCACGTCGCTCGAGCGGAGGAGCGGCGTCAGTTCGTCGAGCGCTTCGCCGTGATAGCCAATGAAGGCCGACGGAATGCAGAGCGTCTTGGCGCCACCGCTTTCCATGATGAACACGGGCGACGCCGGGTTCCACGCGGTGTAGCCGCGCGCTTCCCAGGTGGCGCGGAGGCCGCCGGACGGAAACGACGACGCGTCGGGCTCGCTCTGAATGAGCTGATCGCCCGAGAACTTCTCCATCGGCTGCGCGTTTTCGTCGAAGGCGAGGAAGGCATCGTGCTTTTCAGCGGTCAGGCCCGTCTGCGGCTGGAACCAGTGGCAGAAGTGCGTGACGCCGCGCGAGACGGCCCACTCCTTGATGACCTGCGCGACAGTAGGCGCGATGTCGATATCGAGCTTCTTCCCCAATCGCACTGACGCGAGAAGCTTGGCGTACACCTCGGCGGGCAGCTTCGCGCGCATGTGCTTGGCGCCGAAGGTGTTGATGCCGAAGTAGGCGGAGGTGGGCGAGGGGAGATCCGCGTGCGCGGCACGCGGCGATGCGACGAACCGGTCAGCAATGGAACGCAGCGCCTTGGACCTGGCGGACGACGAGTCAGTCATATGAAGTAGTTGCGGGATGGTGTATTCAGAAATTTGCAGATTCAGCAGAATTTAGCCGACATTATGCAAAATTCAACGGGAATTGAGAGGAATTGCCTGAGAGGAAGTCCACAATTTGGGACAAATCGGCGACAATTGACCAGAATTACCACCACCCAAGCAGCTTCCACCAGGCCAGGCCGGCCGTACTCCATATAAGGATGGTGGCCACGGAGACAATGAGGCCGAGTTTCCACCATTCCTTCTGGGTCACGTAGCCGGCGCCGAAGTAGATGGGGGCCGTCGTCGTGCCGTAGTTCGTGAGCGACGCGGAGAGATTCGCGTAGTAGGCGAGCATCACCGCTGCGAGCATCGGAGGAGCGCCTGCGGCGATGAGCACGGCGACGAATGGAACGAACATCGCCGTGATGTGCGCCGTGATGCTCGCAAATCCGTAGTGCGCGTAGAAGTAGATGAACATCAGGATCGCGAGCGCGATGCCCCACGACATGCCGGTGGTGAGGCCAGCCGAGGCCTGCGCGAATTTTTCGGGAAGCCCTGACCGCGCGACCGCCTCCGCCATCTTCACGACGCCGCCGTACCAGAGGAAGATGTCCCAGCCCCCTTTCTCGCTGATGATGTCGTCCCAGGAGAGCACGCCGGAGAGAAAGAGCAGGCAGGCGCCACCGAGGGCCACCACGGCGTAGTCGATGCCGTGCCACCGACCGGTCATCCAGAGTCCGGCCACGAGCACGAAGATCACGAGCATGATGCGCTCGGCGTGCTGCATCGGCCCCATCTTGGAGAGCTCGTCGTGCGCAATGACCGCGGCGTTGGGCGTGTGCTTCACTTCCGGCGGAAAGATCTTGAAGAGCAGCCAGGGCACAAAGGCGAGAGACAGCACGCCGGGGACGATTGAGCCGAGGAGCCAGGTCGCGTAGCTCAACTCGACCTTCGCCGACTCCATGGCGAGCTTGGCGATGATGACATTGCTCGCCTGGCCGGTGAGGAACATGGCGCAAGCGATAACGTCGCTCTGGTATACGGTCACGAGCAGAAATGCGCCGAGCCGGCGTGCCGTGGGGCCGGGTGTGGAGTCGTACGCTTCCGCGAGGCTGCGCGCGATGGGGAAGATCACGCCGCCGCAGCGCGCGCTGTTGCTGGGCAGGAAGCCGGCGAGGAGTGCGTCGGTGGAGGTCAGCGCGTACGAAAGTCCCAGGGAGTTCTTGCCGATGGCGCGAATGAAGAGGTAAGCGATGCGGCGACCGAGCCCGGTCTTGAGCACGCCGCGCGACATGAAAAACGCGCAGAGCACGAGCCAGACGAGGGGATCGGAGTAGCCGGCGAGGGCCTCGCGCGCGGGCAGCGTCTTGGTGATCGCAATGGCCGCAATGCCGAGGAAGACGACGGCAGCAGCCGGCACCGGCCGGACGATGGAGCCGACGATCGTGCCCGTGAAGATGGCGAGGAGGCGCCAGGACTCGGTGGTGATTCCCTCGGGCACTGGCAGCGCGAGGATGATCAGCACCGAAGCGACGACGATGCCCCAGCGGATGGTGATTGGCATGGGGCGAGAATGTACGGCACAAACACGCGGTGCGGAACGCAGAGTGAAATGCGCAAATCTTCGATTGCGCCTTGAGTGCCCCTCTGGCGGCGGCTAACTTCCGCTCTGTAGAAGAAACGAATGGCACCGTCGCCAAGTGGTAAGGCAGGGGACTGCAAATCCCCCATCGTCGGTTCGATCCCGACCGGTGCCTCTGAAAAACGGTTTGCGGTTGGCGGTTTGCAGTTTGCGGAGAACTGCTGAACAGCACGACTTCCGTAAACTGAAAAGCGCAGATGCTATTGCGCGTTCAACGCATTCAGTTGTACTGTACTGTCGTCGCTCCGGTAGCCGTCCGGGCGCGCTGGCGCGACAGAAGGCAAAAAGCCGGGCACTCGAAAGAGTCGCCCGGCCTTTTTGTTGCCCGATGTTTGCGCGGCGATCAGTCGCCGATCAGTCGTCGAGCACCGGATACCAGCGCTTCGGACGACGCCGTTCCACGATCTGTTCGGCCATCGCCGCCACTCGGAACAGCAGGCGCTCGCTCCACGGGCGACCAATCACCTGCATCCCAATCGGCAGTCCCGCGGCGTCGTAGCCCGCAGGGAAACTGATCGCGGGGTGCCCCGTGAGGTTCGATGTAAAAGCGAATCGCATCACCTCGGTGGACATCGAAAGATCCGATCCACCCAGGGGCATCATCGCGGGATCAATCCGCGGCGCCACCTGACCCGTGCTCGGGGTGATCACCACGTGCACATCGCGCAGCACCTGCTGCCACTGCGCCATCGCGCGCGTGCGCACGCGCGAGGCGGTCATCAACTCGCCTGCCCCCATCGACCGGGCAATCGCGATATTCGCCCGCGCGTCGAGGCCGAAATCGGCTTTGCGCGAGGGATAGTGCTGGGTCATCGCCGCGGCCATCTCGCCAAGGATGATGGCGACGTGGGCCACGCGCTGCAGATCGAGATCGGGGATTTCGACATCCACGATCGTGGCGCCAAGCCGCTCAAACTCGGCGAGCATGGCCTCGCAGGAGCGGACCACATCGGGCGTGGCGTGCCGGAACCAGGCGCGATGCACGCCAATGCGGAGTCCGCGCAGGGACGCCGGAATCGCCACATCGACCGAGACCGAGGGATGGCCACGTGAGTTCTGGTCGCGCGCGTCATCGCCCGCAATCAGGGCATAGGCCGCCGCGCAATCGCGCACGGTGCCGGCCATGGGTCCCAGATAGGCCACGCTCCACACCAACTCGGCGGCGCCAAACTCACTGATACGACCAAACGTGGGCTTGATGCCGACCAGTCCGCAGAACGCTGACGGGATGCGAATCGACCCGCCACCATCCGCGCCAATTGCGACCGGAACCAGCCCGCTCGCGACTGCGGTGGCGGGCCCACTGGACGAGCCGCCGGTGTGGTAATCGTCGTTGTACGGATTGCGCGTAGTGCCGTGATGCGGGTTGAGACCGGTGATGTTGATAC
>JARIET010000200.1 GCA_031127185.1 Gemmatimonadota bacterium
ATTCACCTGATCCGGTGTCGCGCGCGATTCCACGCGCAGCGGCACATCACTCGTAAGCCAGCGCAACAGCTGTCGCCAGAAGATGTCGAACGATTCGTCCTCGACGGCGATGTCCGTGCTCATCTTCCACTGCCAGTCGTCTTGCACCGGGAACGCCACGGCCAGTCCGCGCCCGAAGCGCTGGTAGGCGAGAATCGGCTGCTCGTAGCGAAGCGTTGTTTCGCCAGGGTCACCAGCCCTGCCACCCGGCGGAACAACACCGCTCAGTAGCACGACCGCGCCGGGCTTCACGCTCCGGATCCGGTTCACACTGGTCAGCGCCGGCATCGTCTTCCACTTGTCCACCGTGGGTGCGCGCGCCGTGCCGATCTGGGTGACGGCGTGGCCCACGCCCGCCGGCGTGAGCACCGCCTTGAGGTCAGCGAAGAAGGTCGCGCTGTCGGCGACAGCCGGTCCTTCGACGACAACCGGCATGGCTTCAGCCAGCGGCGTGCCAGCAAAGCCACCCTCGGAAAACGCCTTGCGTCCGCCGATCTGCAGCAGCCCACCACCCCGCACGCTCACGAAATCCGCGAGCATGCGCAGTTGGTCGTTGGAAAAGGCGCTCGCTTCAATGCTTCCCAGGATCACCGCGCGATACTTGTAGAGTTCTGCGCGTGTCTTCGGAAACCCGCCAACCAGCTCGTCAGCGCCATCCACGTTGAGCCGGAGAAACTTCCCCTCGGCAGTCCGCTGCAGGACAACGACCTGCAGGTTGGAGTCTGCATCCACCGCCGCGCGAATGAACCGCACTTCGTACCGCGGCTCGCCCTCGACGTAGAGAATCTTCTCCCGGGCCTTGCGCACCTCCACCATGGCGGTCTGCGCGTTGTTTTCCACGACCTGCTCGCGTTCCTGCACCGGGATGCGGAAGGTGAGCACACGGGGACCGGCATCGCTGAGTCGCGCGGTAACACGGACCGGTGCCGCGTCACTGCCCGGCGGCATCAGGATTTCCGTGCGCGCCACTATCCGCCCCTCGTCCTCGACGATCAACGGCACGGTGGCGCCGTCGAATCCCCGCTGGCGTACCACGACATCGGCGACGAGCGTGCTTCCCGACAACAGGCGGCGCGGCGCTTCAACGCGCTGCACCTCGATGTCCCGCGTGAACTGTTCCGATCCCACGCCGACGGCAAAGACCGGAACGCCGCGTGCGCGAAGGGCCAGCAGTGCGTCGTTGGCTTCCATCAGCGAGTTGTCCGCGCCGTCGGACACCACCACGAGACCCGAGACGGGGACCGCCTCGAGGTCGGCGCGGGCGCCACTCACGGCATCGACAAGCCGCGTTTCGCGCTGGTCGTACGAAAGCGAACCGGCGCTGTCGGTGCGCGTTGACGACGTCCCAAACCGGAACAGGCGCACCTGGAACCGCTCGCGCAGCTGTTTGAGGAGTTCTGATTGTTCGCCGAGCGTATCGCGCACGAAGTCGGCACGGGTGCGAAGCGCGTCGCTGGTGCCACGATCGGCGATGCGCATGCTGCGGGAGTCGTCGAGCAGCACACCGACGAAGTTGCGTCGCGGGACCGCCTCTGAGAGCAACAACATCGGGCGGAACAGGCAGGCCGCCAGCACCAGGAGCGCCGCCACGCGAAGCGTGGTGAGGATCAGCCGGTCACGCGGCGAGCTCTTGCCCCGGACCCGGAAGTAGGTGAACAGCGCGGGCACCGCGAGCGCGATGACAAACAGCACGATGACCACCGCCGCCACGGGCGCGCCCACCGTGAGGTCTCCCTGCTCGAAGACCGCCGGCCGGTACTTGAAGAGGAACTCGAAGAGCGCGCCGAACACGAGGTGAGTAGCGGGACCGGGTTGCGGAGTGAGACGTCTGACAGGGCTCCGCGTTCAGGGACGGGTGCCGCTGGCGCTGCAACTATATAGAGTACCCCTTTCTCCCCCTCTTTGTTGAGGCCCTGTTCAGGGCTTGGACAATCGCATTTTGGACCAGGCCACAATGGTCGCGCACGACTTGCCGACCATCCGAAACTCTCCCGGCGTGTCGGTTGCCGAGGCATAGGCTTCGACCGCACCAATCGTGTGCACCGGAAATGCCGTGTCGAGATCACCGGCCGACATCTGATGAAACGCCACCCGGTCGACAAAGATGTTCACGCAACCCGACTGCCCGCCCAATCCGCCTCCGCCGCGTGTGGATTCAATGACCGAGCCCAAACCGGAGTTCACGACGCGAAACCCGTTCATCATGCGAAACAGGTCAGTAAATCGCCCGGCCTGATGCTTTGCGATGTCCTCCGGGCTCAAAAAGTTGCTTCGCACGCCCATCATACGGCGTTCGGTGAACCCAATCTTCTTGAGCCCGGCATCCGCATTGGCGGTAATGGTCACGGGTGCGAGGGCCCGAATCCCGGCAGCGAGCGCCACACTGATGGTTTGCGGGTCGTCCTTGCGGAGATGAACCGTTCGATACGCTGGCGCGAACCCGATTTTCCGAACTACCGCATTAGTGGTCCCCGAGGGCAGGTCCCCAAGCGAGAAGCGACCGTCCTCGCCGGTCAGGGCGATCGCGGTTCCACCTTCGATCGCGACCTGCACATCGCGCAGCGGTCGTCCGGCCACATCGGTCACGCGGCCCAGCAGCAACGCCGATCCCCGGACACCCGAGTCCGACTTCACCGCCGAACCCATGAGAAAACTGGCCGTCGTAAGGTCCGCGGCTTTGGGCTGCACCGTGAACTCCGAGGTCGCATTCGCTCCGACCGCAGCCTGCACCGTCCCCGAGTAGGTCTCGGGCAGTCCGCAGATGACATACAGGCCGTCCTCGCGAGAGCGCGCGTTGCGCACCCGTTGCAGGGCCGTACCCGACGCGGGGTCTGTGTACACGAGTGACACCAGTGCGCCGGCCACCGGCTTGCCGTCGTCGGCTCCGTCCACCCGCCCTGCGAGCATCGCGGAGCCCGTCACGGCGCCGCCACGCGGGCAGATGACTTCGCGTACTCGCGAGAGCGCCGGGGTCGCGAAGCCGATCTCTTCGATCTTGTCGGCCCCTACCGGAATCACCGACGACGTCAGGGTCACGCCAAGGGTATCCAATAGCGGGTGCCTGACCACGAGTTGCGCGGTACCCTGCGGCACGCTGTCGAGGCGGAAGACGCCGTCGCGGTTGGTCGGAGCACTTTTGAGCGAGCCCACGAGAACAACGGTGGCGCCCGCGAGCGGGCCACCGCGCAGCGAATCGTCCACAACGCCGATGATCGCGGCGAACCCGGGCACAGGCGGACGCCGCAGCGCTGCAGCGTCCTGACCGCCGGCCATCGCCGGCGCAGCAGCCAGCAACACGACCGCCCCGATTCGCACCGCCCGTGCAAGCACCAGGCTACGGTTTGTAGAGGGCCGGCCGCTTTTCCCGGTTGGCGAGGTCGAGGACAACATCGCCGATGTATCGCGTGATGCGGGCATAATGCGGATAATCGATGTACTGCGGCTCATCGGTCAGCTGATGGTAGTCGGCATGGAGGCCCGTGAAGAAGAACGCGATGGGAATGTTGAACCGCGCATAGTTCGCGTGGTCGCTGCGCCCATAGATGTTGTTATACCCCGGCCACGTCGTGGTGGAATCGAATCGGTAATCCAGGCGGAACGGCGCGGGCTGCTTCAGGTTGGTGGCGATGACCGCCTGTCCCACGTCCTGCGAAAGGCGTTGGGATCCGACCACCGCGAGATAGTCGTCGCCGCCGCCGGGAAGGTCCGCGACGCGGCCGCGGCCGATCATGTCGAGGTTGATCTGCGCCACGATCGAATCCCGCGGCACCGTGGGATGCGTCGTGTACCAGGCCGATCCCAGGAGGCCGGCCTCCTCGCCATTGTTCCAGACGAGCAGCAGCGAGCGCTTCGGTTTCACGGGCATTGCCATCACCGCTTCCGCGATCTCGAGCAGGGCCATGGAGCCGGAACCATCGTCGTCGGCGCCGTTGCGAATGGAATCCGGGCGCGGCGGGCGGATCTTGCGGACGCTGTCCAGGTTCAGCTTGATGCTCGCCAGTTGCGCCGCCGTCGCGGGGCGCAGCTCGCCAGCCCCGTTCATGAAGGCCTGTCGCGCGGCATTGAACAGCTTGAGTGAGTCGTGGTCCACCGGGTTCCGGTCAAACCCGACGTGGTCCGGATGCGCACCGAGCGCGACGAACGACGTCTTGAGTTTGGGATCGCTGCCCCGGATGATGCCGACGACGTTGCGCCCCCACTGCCCGACCGGCGTTTCCACATGGTCGAGCTTCGCCACCACCGAGCCGAGCGAAGTGCCCGGCCGCGCGGCATCGAGTGAGCCGCCGAGCATGAGATCGGCCGCCGCGCGCGTAACACGGAGCTGTGCGGGCCCAGGCGGTGGCGGAGCCGGCTGAGGCTGCGAGTTCTGAGGACTGATGGCACCCTGCGGCACAACCAGCGTGCCGGCGGGATTCTCCGCGATGAAGGCGCGCTGCGCAGGCCTCACACCGTCGAGGTTGACGCTGATGATTCCCGCCGCGCCGGCAATCCGCTGCGCATACACCTGCGCCGCGCTCAGTGGCGCCGCCTGCGCTCCCGCCCCGCCGCCACGTCCACCGCCCGCTCCGCCGCCGCCACCGCGGCCGCCAGCGGGCGCCGCACCGGCAGCCGCAGCCGGCGCCGGACGCACCAGCACCAGTTTGCCTCGTGCCTGATCGGCCGAGATGAAGTTCGCGGTGTCGCCGGCGGTGCCGCCAAAGATCGCCTCCACACCGTTGACCTCGCGCGGACGCGGGCCGGGTGCAGCAATCCAGTCTTCCACCCAGCGCAGCGCTTTCCCATTCACGCTGAGCGTGGAACTGCGCGCAAACTTCCGCTGCACGACGGGCAGTTCCTGGAAATAGGTGCCGTTGTCGCCCGCGGGCTCAACACCCATCCGCTGCAACTCGGCGGCGATATACGCCGTGCCCTTCATGTTCCCTTCGCGCCCGAACTGGCGGCCCTGCATCGAATCGTCGGCAAAGATGTAGAGGCGCGTGCGGAGGTCGGCGACGTTGATCTCGCCTACCGTGGGCGTCGGCCGAAGCCGAACAGGATTGCCAAACTCGTTCGGCGGAACCATCGGCACCGATGCGCAGGCGTAGGCGCCGGCGAGTCCGAGCGCGGAGACGATCGCCAGCACTGCGCGGCCGTTCGAGCGAGAAGTATGCATCGTCAGAGTTCCTTCAATCGAGTTGAATTGCCTCGGCGCTCAGCAGGACTTCTTGCCGAACGTTCCGGAGACCGCGGACGACGTATACGGGCGCCGCGCTGTGGTGTCTGTACCCGCACGTCCGCCTGCGCCTTGCGCTTCCCCTGCCCTCCCCCCACGTCCCGCGGTTCCCGTCG
>JARIET010000201.1 GCA_031127185.1 Gemmatimonadota bacterium
ACGCCACGGTCGCGACCGAACGGGTTGCGCGGGCCGAAGCGGCGGCGGCCAAGGCGCAGTTGGCAGCACTCCGGGCGCAGTTGCACCCGCATTTCCTGTTTAACGCGCTCCATTCCGTTGTGCACCTGATTCCCCGCGAACCGGAGCGCGCCGCACGTGCCGCCGAACAGGTGGGTGCACTCCTTCGTACTACTATTGAAGAAGACCGCGACCTCGTCACCCTCGGCGAAGAATGGGCGTTCGTGGAGCGCTACCTTGACGTTGAGCGGATCCGGTTCGGCGATCGGCTGCAAGTTCAGGTCGATCTCCCGTTGGCCGCGCGCGATGCCCTCGTGCCGTCATTCTCGTTGCTCACGCTGGTGGAGAACGCGGTACGTCACGGCGTGGGCGGTCGGGAGGGGCCAACGAGGCTGACAGTGCAGGCCACTACCGGAAGCGCTACCCTCACGGTGGTGGTGCGCGATTGCGCAGCAGAAGTCGGCGTGACTGACGAGGCCAAGGGCGCACCCGACCATCCGGCGAATACTGGCGCTGGCGCGCAACTAGACCGAAACGGGACCGGGCTCAGTCGGCTTCGCGAACGGTTGGGCGTGCTGTACGGCGACCGTGCGCGGCTCACGCTCGAGAAGCAAGCCGAGAGCGGTACTGTCGCGACGCTTGTGATTCCTGTTGAGCCTGGCGCGTGACAGTTACCGCCGTCATTGCTGACGATGAGGGCGTGGCGCGCGCGGGCCTGCGCGATCTGCTCGGCGCTCACGATTGGTTGACGGTCGTCGGCGAGGCGGCGAGCGGCCCCAAGGCGGCAGCCGCGATCGACACGCTCAAGCCGGATATCGCATTTGTGGACGTCCAGATGCCAGGCTTTTCCGGGGTGGAACTCCTGCGCCGCATCGCACACCAACCGTACGTCGTGTTCACCACGGCCTACTCGGAGCACGCTGTCATCGCGTTCGAACTCGGGGCGATCGACTACCTACTGAAACCCTTTGGCGCCGAACGGCTCGCCGCTGCACTGGACCGAGTTCGCGCAGCGCTCGGTGAGCCGGTGACGTCACCGCTCGCTGACCGCCTGGCGGATGCGCTCGCTGGCGGACCGATGAGTCGGCTCTTCGTACGCTCCGGCGGATCGATTATCCCCGTGCCCGTGGACCGGATTTCTCGGTTCGACGCATCGGGCGACTACGCCGAGGCGGTGCACGAGCGGGGTCGGTACGTGGTGCACATCTCGCTGGCCCGTCTCGAAGCCCGTCTCAATCCAACGCAGTTTGTGCGTGTGCACCGCGGCCATATCGTGAACATGCAGCAGGTGGTGGCGTTCCGGCGGCAGGGGAAGGGTCAACTGGTGGCCGAGATGCGCGACGGGGCACGGATTTCGGTCAGCCGCGCCAAGTCGCGCGAACTGCGCGATCAAGGAGTTTAGGACGCAGCAGTGTTGCCACCGGCAGCGGCTCCAGGGTGGTTGCGGGGTAGCGTCCAAATCGCGTATTACTCGGCATGCCTCGCACCGTGCGAAAGGGACTGGGGCGGTACCGCCTTGCACAGCTTCGGAGCGACCTGAAGCTGACGCCGGAGGCGCGCGTGCTCGAGGCGGAAGAGCCGACGCTTGAGCATCTCGCTGCGTTCGATTTGACGACGGCACGGTCCGCACCCAAGCGCCGGACTCGCGTTTCCGAGGGCCGTCAGCCGGTACCTGCCGATCAGTTTGCGACCAAGCTCGCCCTCGTCTGTAGTGTGCTGAACGACGCGGGCGCGCACTACGTCGTCGTCGGGGCGCGTGCGTTGCAGCTGTGGGGCACGTCCCGGTTTACGAAGGACACCGATATTCTGATTGAGAAGACGCTGCCCAACGCTGAACGGGTGCTCGCAGGGCTGTCGCGCATCGGCTTCGGCGTCGCTGCTGATTTCACCGCCGAGGAGGTTGTGTCACGCCACGTCACGATCATTGGCGACACACCCTCTGTTGATATTCTCACCCGTGCATGGAATCTCACGTGGCGAGAGGCCGCGCCGCGCGCCGTTACCTTCACGGTAGAGGGCGTGACAATACCGACAGCGTGCATCGAAGACCTCATCGCCTCCAAGCGCACCAGCCGCCTGCAGGACCTCGCCGACATTGAAGTCCTTGAAGCCATCCAGAAATCCCGGACCAGGAAATCCAGATGAACCTCTGCGCTCGTTCAGCTGTTTACCGTGCCGCCGCCGCGGCTTCGGTCGCACTCGGCGGCGCCACCATGCTCGGCGCGCAGGCACTGCCGGGTGTTCTGGGCCTCAGCGTTGCGCACGGGACGCTCAAGAACACCGCGCGCCCGACGCCCGAGATCACGGCTCAGGTCGACTCGCTCGACCGACTCATTGCCGCCGCCACCCGTCTGGGGCGCACGGCAGAGCTCCGACGCCTGTATGCCCACGCGAATGCGCTGCTTAATCGTCGCGCCTGGACGGCGGAAACAGAGTATGCAGCATCGTTGGTGATTCGCACGGGCGAACAGGTCGTGGACCCTGCGCGCCGCTGGCTCTTCCGGGTTGAGCAGATCTACGCGCCGCGGATCGAGCTCGCCCGCCCCCTCACCGCGCGTGCCTTCCTGCGCCAGCGTGTGCCGAATGCGCCGCTCACCACCCCCATGGTCCCGGTGAAGGAGATCGGAGCGTTCGATGGCGTCGCCCGCGACCTTCGCGAATCGCCATTGCTTGTGGAAGCCGACCTCGCCGGGGTGCCTGACGGCACGTACAACGTGGCCGTCGAAGTCAGCGACAGCGGGCGTGTGATCGGCACCGCCGCGCTCAATGTCGTGGTGCGGAACGGGCTCGACGCATCCATCGCGCGTCTCGAAGCGGCGGCCGCCAAGGTTGGCGAGCCCGTGCGTTCCGACCTTCGCTTTCCCATAGACCGCCTGCGCAACGTGAACCTGAGCCGTATCGGGCTCGGCACCTTCAACGTGGCGCGCGACTTTGCGGCGGCTGAGTCTCTGCTCACGGCGGTAAACAGAAACCGGGACCCCTGGCTGGGACGCACTGGCGATCTCAAGCGACACTACCTCCTCGCTGCCGCCGGCGAGGTGATGCCTTACCGGCTCTACGTCCCGTCGACCTACTCGCCGTCCCGCCCCATGCCGCTGATTGTCGCGCTGCACGGACTTGGTGGCACGGAAGACAGTTTCTTTGAGGCATACGGCCGAAAGCTCCCGGAACTCGCAGAGCAGCGCGGTTATATCGTGGTCGCCCCGCTCGGCTACCGCACCGATGGTGCGTACGGCGTTCAGCTCGGCCTTCGAGCCATTGATCCGGCGGGTGTGCGCGCGAGAGATCTCAGCGAACAGGATGTGTACCAGGCCCTCGAACAGGTTCGCGCGTTCTATAAGGTGGACCCGCAGCGCATCTACTTGATGGGGCATTCGATGGGCGCGATCGGCACCTGGGCGCTGGCCGCCAAGACTCCTCAAATGTGGACTGCGCTCGGCGCGTTCGCCGGCCTCGGTGCGGCAGAAACGGCGGCTGCGATGAAGGCGCTGCCGCACTATGTGGTGCACGGGGATGCCGATGCTACCGTCAACGTCGTAGGCTCGCGCAGCATGGTGGCGGCGCTCAAGGCAGTCGGTGCTGAGCTGGTGTATATCGAAGTGCCTGGCGGTAATCACAACAACGTCGTGGAACCGCATCTGCCGGCGATGTTCGATTTCTTTGAGAAGTACAAAACACGTCCTGCGCCGAGACCGTAGACAGCCGTGACTCATCCCACCATCCTCGCGGAGTGCGCGCGTCTCGCCGGAGGCGCCGGTGCGGGTGCGCTTGCGTCCATCGCGCGGCGCCGCGGGTCCTTGCCCATGAGTGCCACCGCCAAGCTGTTGGTCACGGCGAGTGGTGCACGGTTCGGCACGGTGGGCGGCGGTTGTCTCGAAGCCGAAGTCATTGAAAAAGCGATGGACGTGCTCGAACGCCGGGTTCCAGCCCTGAGCACACATTCATTGAACAACGAACTCGCCGGCGACTACGGACTCACCTGCGGTGGCACTGCCGAGATCTTCATCGAGCCGGTGTATCCCGACGAGGTCCTGTCGGCGGCGTGGAACGAGGCGGCGGCGCTGGTGGCGCGCGCGGAACGGGGCGTGATGGTCACGGCGATGGACTGGACCAACGGGGCGGTGAAGCGCGTGTTGGCCGCAGACGGGGCCGGCGCCGATGCCGACGCGTCGCGCCTTGATCCGTTCGCCGAAGAACCACTCTGGACCCAGTCGCACCTGCTCGAACCCATCGTCGGCCGTCCGCGGCTCGTGGTGTTCGGCGCCGGTCACGTGGGAGCACGCGTGGCTGAGGCGGCGAGCTTCGCCGGGTGGCACGTGACGATCGTTGACGATCGCGCCGATTTCGCGGATGCAACGCGACTGCCGTTCGCACACCGCGTGGTGACCTGCGAGTTCCACGATGTACTGAGCGCGGCGCGGTTCGACCAGGACACCTACGTCGTGATTGCGACGCGCGGGCATCAACATGATGCGGTCATCGCATCGCAGGTGGCGCCCAAGACCCTGCGCTACATCGGCATGCTCGGGAGCCGGCGCAAGGCGGCGCTCACGGCCAGGCAGCTCAAGGACTGGCAGGTGAGCGACGAGAGCATCGCGCGGATCCACGCGCCGGTGGGTCTCTCCATCGGGGCAGATACCCCCGAGGAGATCGCGGTAAGCGTCGTGGCCGAGATGGTCGCGGTACGACGTACGGGCTCGTCGCGCCGCGGCGGGATCAACGAGCAGGTGTCCGCGGCACTGGAGACGGAATGAGGCCGGGCAAGCTGGATGAAGGCGAGATCGAGTACGCGCTCTCGTCGCTGAAGGGATGGACGCGCAACGGTACGTCAATCACGAGGACCTTCGCGTTCAAGAAATTCCTCGATGGCATCGCCTGGGTGGACAAGGTCGCGCTCGCTGCGGAGCGGCTCGATCACCATCCGGATCTCGATATCCGGTACAACAAGATCGCGGCCACGCTCTCCACGCACTCGGCGGGTGGGCTCACCAAGCTCGACTTCGAGCTCGCTCGAGAAATGGACGCGCTGGGCTGAACTTTACGGCGTGGACGCGGGTTTTACGGCGGGGACGCGGACAACTGCGGATCACATCTGATGAACGCTGATACTGAATAAGGGGAACGACAGCTTGAGTCCACGCTGTCGTTCCCCCATTCAGTTGCAGTGTCCGCGTTTCTTGTGGTTCCAATCCGCGAAAATCCGCGTCCCCGCCGTAAGTCCCAGCCACGCCGCGAGACGCGAAACGGGCCGCCCCAGTGAATCGGAGCGGCCCGCCTGTCCACCGGGGTTCGGTATTGCTAGTTCGATCGACGACCGCCGAGCAGCGTGA
>JARIET010000202.1 GCA_031127185.1 Gemmatimonadota bacterium
GAACGCTTCCTCGCGGCCCGTCGACTCCCCCCCCGGTAATACCCACGTGTCACTCAACGAACGATCCACGGAACTCGGACGCCTCATCGGACAGACGGCGGAATACCAGGCGGTCAAGCGCGCCAGTGATGCACTGAACGAGGACAAAGAGGCCGTAGCGTTGCTCGAGAAGATGGAGCGCCTCCGCCGCGACGCGCAGCAGGCCATTGGGCGCGGTGAACAGCCGACGCAGGAGATGGAGCAGGAACTGGACCGGCTGCTTGGTCTGGTGCAGGTCAATGCGACGTATCAGCGGGTGCTCGTGGCCAACGAGAACTTTGACAAGGTGATGGTGCAGGTGAACCAGTGGATTCTCGAGGGTATTAAGAAAGGCGCGACCAGCTCGATCATTACGCTTGGCTAGGGAGGCAGATGACCGGTCGGCTCATCGTGTTCGAGGGAGTGGAGGGGGCGGGCAAGAGCACGCAGCTTGCCCGGCTTCGCGCGCGCCTTGAACGGGCCGGTGTCAGCTGCCGCACTTTCCGCGAACCGGGCGGCACGCCGACCGGTGACCGCATTCGTGCCATCCTCCTCGATCCGGGCGCGTCGCTGGATGCCCGTACCGAGGCGCTGTTATTCATGGCGTCGCGAGCGGAATTGGTGTCCACCGTGATTCAGCCACTCCTGGCGGCAGGAACGGTGGTGCTGCTCGATCGGTTCTTCCTTTCGACATACGCCTACCAGGTCGGCGGACGCGGACTTCCCGAGGCCGATGTCGTCAGGGCCAATCACGCGGCCACGGGGGGACTCATCCCCGACCTCACGGTGTTGCTCGGTTTCAGTGCCGCAGCGGGGCTGTCCCGCGCCCAGCAACGTGGCCCGCAGGATCGCATGGAGCAGCTTGGCGCCGATTTCCACCAGCGCGTGGAGTCCGCATTCAGCCGATTCGGCCGCATCGACTGGCAGGCCTCGCACCCCGAAGCCGGCCCAATCGTCGTCGTCGACGCGTCGGGAACAGCGGACGAAGTCGAAGAGCGCGTATCTGATGCGGTGACCGCGCGCATCCCGGATCTCGGCCACAGCATGACGCGGGCGGTCGCGTGACGGTTCGCGTAAAGACCTGGCGCTATCTCATCGCGGGCTTTGCCCTGGGTACGGGACTGGCGGCTGGCGCCTTCTTGATGTGGCGGGGTGTCCGCCGGGGCGACGCGCCGCCGGCGCTCAGCGCGGCGGAAGGGCGGCGTCTCCTCGACATGGTGATGCAGCGGATCCAGTACTCTTGGGTGGATTCGGTCCCAGCCGATGAGCTGTATCGGCGCGCGGCATTGGGACTGGTGGGTGAGCTCGGCGATCCCAATTCTCAGTATCTCGACTCCGCACAACTCAAACGCCTGCGTGAGGCAACGACCGGCACCTACTTCGGTGTGGGCATGTCGCTCGACTTGCGCGACGGCTGGCTCGTCGTCACGCATGTGCGCGTCGGAACACCGGCCGAGCGCGCCGGCCTGGTCATTGGCGACCGGCTGGTCGAGATCAACGGCCAGCCGATGCGCAACTGGTCGCCGGCGGAAGCGCGAGCTGCGATTCGCGGTGCGGCCGGCTCCCGGCTTGCCGTCTCGATTGAGCGCGGCAACACCACGGCGCGAATTCCGCTCAAGCTCGAACGCGAGGAAATCCACGTCAGCGCGGTCACACGCGCTTCAGTCCTCGACTCACGCGTCGGCTACTTTCTGGTTTCGACCTTCAATGACTCCACGGCGCGGGATGTTGAGCGCACGGTGGATTCGCTGGTGACGGCGGGCGCCCGAGGTCTGGTGATTGACCTGCGCGGAAATCCTGGCGGACTGCTCGCGCAGGGCGTTGAAGTGGCCGACCTCTTTCTGGACAAGGGGAAGCGGATCGCGTCGACGCGCGGGCGCACACCCGGCGCCAACACCGAGTTTGTCGACAAGTCGGCGCAGCGCTGGCCAGACCATCCCATCGTCGTGCTCGTGAACGGCAACACCGCCAGCGCGGCCGAGGTCGTTGCCGGGGCGCTGCAGGACAACGACCGTGCCTTGTTGCTCGGACGCCAGACCTACGGCAAGGGGAGCGCGCAGGCCGTGCTCCAACTGGACGACGGAGGTGCGCTCAAGCTGACCTCTGCGCGCTGGTATACGCCGCTGGGCCGCAGCCTCGAGCGCCGCAACGATCCCGCGCCGGACGCTGCGGAGGCCGACACGCTGCTGCCGACGTATCGAACGGAACGCGGGCGCACGATGCTGGGCGGCGGCGGGATCCGCCCCGATATCGTCTCGGGCGACAGCGCGCTCTCGCCGACCGAGCGGGCGTGGGTGCGCGCCATCGGCACGAAGGTCGCCCTCTTTCGCGAGGCGCTCTCGGACGCTGCTGAGCAGCTGGTGAAGCGGCGCGGGGTGCGCGACCCGCTGTTTACGGTGGATCCCGCCATGCGAGATGCGCTGTTCGCCGCCATGCGGTCCAAGGGTGTGGACGTTCCGCGCACAATTTTCGACGACGTGCACGGATCGGTGGATCGGGTGCTGGGCCAGGAAATGGCACGCATCGCCTTTGGCATTCCCGGCGCCCAGCAACGTGCGGTGCGCACCGACGCTGTCGTTGCGCACGCCGTGGCGTTGTTGCAGGGTGTGGAGACGGCGGACGCGCTCTTCAAGCGATTGCCGAAAGTCGCTGTGAGTGCCGAGCGGAAGCCCGATGCACCCAGCGCCGCGATTCCCTAACGCGGCGGCGGCTTCACCCCGAACAGTCCCGACGCGTCAATCACCTTGACGCCCGTGGGCACCGTAAACGTCAGCATGCCAGGCGGAAGTTCTGCGTCCATCCGCATGTTCGTGAACCGGATTGTCCGCACGAGTCCGCTCGGTTCCACCGCTTCCAGCTGGCGGACCAGGGCATCCTCCCGGTCAAGCCAAATTGTCGCCTTTGTGAACGGCGTGCCGGCCACCTTCGGCTCAAGTTGGACCACCACGACGGGCCGCCCCGCGAGTTCGGTGGGGTTTCCGGTCGTGATCTTGTAACTCGCGCGTGGTGCGGTGAGGAGCTGGGTGATCAAGTCGAGCTGGGCGCCCTGCGCGATGGGGAGCTTGAGGGCCTGACCCCGTGCCGCGCTCGGCAGATACACCCAGATGGCGTTGCCGTCAGCGATGATCGCATCTTCCGGCGGATCACTGAACCGAAAGGCGAACTTCGCCGCGCCCTGCTGCGCAAATTCTCCGCGGGACGTCTTGGTCTGGCGGACATCCGGATTGAACAGTGTCTGTTCGAAGGCGGCTCGCATCGGTCGCGCGGAGGCAACAAAGCGCGCCGCGCGGTCGAGCAGCGAATCCGTTGCCGCCTGTGCGCCGGCTTGCGCGCCCGCGGCGAACGTCGCGGTCAGCGCCGCGCCGATGACACGCGACGTGAGCGTACGCGGCGTCACGCGACGCCGACGGGCGACCCGGCGATTGAGCGATCCACTGCCTCTGCCACGCGACGCAGCTGCCGCATCAACTCGCTGAACTGATCCGGTGTCAGGGACTGTGCGCCGTCGGAGAGAGCGCGTTCGGGGTGCGGGTGCATTTCCACGATGATGCCGTCTGCTCCGGCGGCAACGGCAGCGCGCGCCATCGGGGTCACCTTGTCGCGGCGTCCTGTGCCATGGCTTGGGTCGGCGACGATGGGCAAGTGCGAGAGACCCTTGACCACCGGGATCGCGGTGAGATCGAAGAGGTTTCGCGACGTGGTGTCGAAGCTCCGCAATCCCCGTTCGCAGAGGATGACATTCGGGTTGCCTTCGCTGAGTACATACTCTGCCGAGAGCAGGAGGTCCTCAATCGTCGCCGCCATCCCGCGCTTGAGCAGGACAGGCTTCTTGATCCGTCCAACGGTCTTGAGCAGCGAGTAGTTCTGCATGTTGCGGGCGCCGATCTGGAGGCAATCGGCGACTTCGGCGCAGAGGTGGGCCCCTTCATCGTCCATCGCCTCGGTCACGATCGCGAGCCCCGTTTCGCGCTTGGCGAGAGCCAGGAGTTCCAGCCCTTTTCGGCCGAGTCCCTGAAACGAATAAGGCGAACTGCGCGGCTTGAACGCGCCGCCGCGCAGCGCAACGCCGCCAGCCGCGCGCACCGCGCGCGCCGATTCGAGGATCTGCGCTTCGGACTCCACAGAGCAGGGCCCCGCGATCACGGGTACGTCCTCGCCCCCAAAGGTCACGCCGGGCGCGATGGTCACGATCGTGGGGTCCGGCCGCCACTCACGCGAAACCTGCTTGTACTGGTTGGAGACATGGATGATCTGCGCCACGCCGGGCAATTCCGCCACGAGCGAACCATCCACGCGGCGATCGTTGCCGACCAGCCCGACCGTCGTGCGCTGTGCGCCGGGCATCGGCAATGGAGTGTACCCCATCGCCTTGATGGCCTCGCAAACGCCGTCGATCTCCTTTTTCGTGGCCCCGTGGGCCATCACGACCAGCATGCTGCAGTTCCTCCGGAGGAACCTGAAATATACTTATAGGATACGCCGGAACCCACGGAGACCCCACTGATGCCCCGTACGTCCCATATCGCCGCCGCTTTAGGCGCCATTGCACTGATTGGCCTGGCCGCCGAACCGGTGGCCGCCCGCCTGCAACAGCGCGCCTCCTATGACAAATCGCTCTGGTCCGGCATGCGCTACCGGATGGTCGGGCCCATGCGCGGCGGACGTGTCACTGCCGTTACCGGCGTGCCGTCGCAGCCGCGCACGTTTTACATGGGGTCCACCGGCGGCGGCGTGTGGCGCACCACCGACGCTGGCGCCACATGGCAGAACATTTCCGATGGGCAGATTCCGCTCGGGTCGATGGGTGCGATTGAAGTGGCACCATCGAACCCGTCCGTGATCTATGTCGGCACCGGCTCCTCGAAGATTCGAAGCAATGTCTCTATCGGTCGCGGGATGTACAAATCCACCGACGCCGGTCGCACATGGACGTTTTCCGGACTTCGCGACGTGGGGCAGGTCTCCACCGTGCGTGTCGACCCGAACGACCCAAACCGAGCCTTCGTTGCAGCGCTCGGCAATCCCTTTGCGAACAACACCGAGCGGGGGGTATTCCGCACCACCGACGGTGGGCGCAACTGGCAGAAAGTGCTCTACCTCGGTGACAGCCTCGGTGCTGCGGATCTCGAAATGCATCCGGGCAACCCGAACGTGCTCTTCGCGTCGATGTGGCGCGGACAGCGTAAGCCGTGGACGATCGTCAGCGGGTCAAACGCCGGCGGCATCTACAAGAGCACCGATGGCGGGGCCACGTGGGCCAAGCTCGGCGGCGGGCTCCCGACGG
>JARIET010000203.1 GCA_031127185.1 Gemmatimonadota bacterium
ATCATGCACACGCCAGCCGGCAAGTGCGACGCCGACCAGCGGATCGAGCTGCGCCCAGCTCGGGTAGAAGTGCCCGCCGCACAGCGCGACTCGCAGCTGAGCCAGATCACCGCGAACGCTGCGCGGTACGGCGCGCCGCCCCCCGACCTGAACCGAGTGCCACGCCAGTTCCCGGCATTCGATGCGGTCTTTACCGATGCCGCCGGTCGCGTCTGGGTCGAGCGCTTGCGTTCGCCCGCGGCGCGCTACTTCGAAGTGTTCAGCGCGCGCGGCGTCCTCGTGGCGGAGGTCGAGTCGCCTGTCACCTTCCAGGGGTATCGGCCGTTCATCATTGGTGCCGACCGTGTGATCGGCTTCATCGCGGATGCCGATGAGATCGTGCACCTGGCATCGTTCCGCATTGTGCGGGGCGGCCGCGGCGGCTGAGCCGTAACCCGCTTCATGCAGAAAGAACTAGATTAGGCATATGGTCGCACACCGACTCACTCGCGCTGAGGTGGAACTTCGCCTCAGGGACGCCCACGCCGAAATCCTCGGCTTGGGCGTTCGGCGCTTGGCGCTGTTCGGGTCGGTTCAGCGCAACGCCGCCCGGTCCGACAGCGATGTGGACCTGTTGGTTGAGTTTGCGCCTGGCTTGAAGACCTTCGATCGCTTTGCCGCGCTTGGCGAACTCTTGGAGCGCCTGCTCAATCATGCGGTCGAGCTAGTGACACCGGAATCACTCTCGCCGTATTTCCGCCCGTACATCCTGGCCGAGGCGAAGGATGTCGTTCGAGCCGCGTGAGTATCTGCGGCACATTCTGGGCGAAGCGGAGTATCTGACCCGCGCAATCATTGGAGTGTCGCGCGATGCGTTCGACCGCGACGAGACGTTGCAACGCGCGGTGGTTCGCAGTATCGAAGTCATTGGCGAAGCGGCCAAGCGCGTGCCTGAAGATTGGCGAGCTAAAGCTCCGGCCGTGGAGTGGCGCCGCATCAGCAGCATGCGGGACCGCCTGATCCATGACTATTTCGGCGTCGATCTGGATCTGGTCTGGGACGTGCTGCAGACCAAAATTCCGGCTCTCAAAGCCGAGATCGAGCGGTTGCTCAGCGCGGAATAGCACCCCCGGGCCCGGCCGTAACCATCTCCTAATCCAGCCGACAGCACCACCTAACGCGTATGGGGTACGATCCATTATGCCCCTCTCGCTTGGTTGTCGTCGCACAGCCCTCGGCGTCTCGTCAGTCCTCGCACTCACCGCCTGTGGCGGCGGCGGGCCGCCCGCGCGCATCGTCGTCGGAATCTCGGACACGGTCGTCGTCCACAGCCAGCGACCCACCGCCATCCCGGCCGAGGCGCGCGACGCTGAAGGCCTCGTCGTCGCCAAGGTGGCAATCAGCTATCGCCTCACCGGTGGCGATTCGATTCCAATGACATCTGACGGTACAGTGACCTGCACCAGGCACGCAGACGCGAAGGTCACGGCCACGGCTGGCGCACTGTCGACTGTCGCCCTCGTCCGCTGCCGCCCGATTCGCAGCATTCATATGAATGGCCCCGTGCAGTTCATCGCGGGCGACACCGCACAGCCGCTCGTCACGCAGATTGTCGGGTTGAATGGCGAAGCTCTCGATGTCGTGGCCGGGAGCGTGGCCATTGACGACCGCGCAGTCGCCGGGGCAGAGGGGATGCGCATCACCGCACGCGAACCAGGTGCTGCGCGCGTGACGCTCACAGTCGGTGACTCCTCCGCCACTGCCGACGTGAATGTGTATGAGCCACTCGACGCGCTCGTGCGCCTGCGCCCCGAGCAGAAGTTCGTCGCCGTGCGCCTCAGCTTGCGCAGTGGCGAATACCGCCGCTGGACACTCCCCGCCGGCACCTGGATGCTGACAATGCTCCCCTACAAGGACGAGAAGCGCGGCATCCGCCTCAAGGTTGCGGGCGCGAGCTGCGTGCCGGAGCCCATCTCGCCGCGGCGCATTTCCTGCACCACCGCAGACAGCGCATACGTCACCGTGGAGCATCCGTCCAAGACCCGCGCGCCCGAACTGGAAGGGCAGCTGCTCGTGCGGAGGATCTGACCGGCGCACCGCAGTCCGTCGCTCAGCCCGCACCCGACCACTTCAGCTCCACGCCGTTCCACAGTCGCTCTCGCATCGCCCGTGTGTCGGCGAGTGCGCGCGCGCCCGCCCGGGCCACCGCGAACCTCCGCCGCGACACGCCGCCCTCCACAATGCGTCGGGAGACCAGCGCGCCTTTTGCCTCCAGCCGGTCGAGTGTGGAATACACCGCGCCAATCGCCAGGTCGCGGCCCGTTACCCGCTTGATCTCGCGTCGCACAGCCATGCCGAACGCCTCGTCACCGGTGCGCAGCACGGCCAGGAGGATCTGCTCCTCCAGCACGCCGAGGGGAACAAGCGATGCGGTGTTCACGTTTCCTCCCGCAGCACCATGGCGGGATCAACCTGTCCTGCCCGTCGCGCGGGAATGAACGACGCCAGCAGCCCGGTCACCAGCAAGGCCAGCGTAGCGCCGCCGAACGCAACCGGGTCGGTGCCAGTGACGCCGAACAGGAATGACTGCAACAATCGCGACACGGCGAGCGTCGCGCCGGCGCCAACGATCACGCCAATCACCACGAGCGTCGCGCCCTGCGACAGGATGTGTCCGACGACGCGCGACCCGCTCAGTCCGAGCGCCACGCGAATCGCCCAGTCGCGTTTGCGGCGCGTGGCGAAATGCGCCATCACGCCGTAGATGCCCACCGCGCCGAGTGTGAGCGCGAGCGCTGAGAGAACGGCCAGCAGCGACATCACCTGGCGTGCCGGCCCCACCGCCTCATCCATGACACGCGCCATGGTGGTCGTGCCGCGCACGGCAAATGCCGGTGCCTCACGGGCCAGCGTTTGCCTTGCTGACTCAAGCAGCGCCTCCGCGCTGGTTCCGCGTGACGCGCGAATCACGAAAGACGCGCCCACGCCGAACCCGCCTTCCACCTGGCTCCAGAGGTAATAGCGCGCCGGTGCCGCGCCGGTTCTCAGCTGCCCCTCGATCACGTCGTCCACAACGCCAATGATGCGCTGGGGCCGGGCATACATTCCACCAATCAGGCGGCCGATCGGATCCTCTCCGGGGAAGTACGTGTTCGCGAGAGAGTGGTTGACCACCACCGCGAGTTCACCGCCGGGCTGGTCGCTCGTGTCGAAGAGGCGGCCGTCCCGCAGCCGAATCCCCATCGTGGCGAAGTAGTCGAGGGTGCCGATGCGAAAAAACGTCGTGGTGCTCTGTTCATTCTCCCGGCCTACGATGGTGATCCCGGTGCTGTTGCTGTTGCCACGCAAGGGCAGGCGCATTGCCGCCGCGGCGTGCTCAACGCCGGGCATCACACCCAGGGCGGCCACCGCCTGTTCGACCATGGCGTTGCGTGTCGCTGCCGGTACCGTGGGAACGGCCGATGCATCGATCACTGCGATGCCCTGCGTGTCGATTCCCGGGCTGATCTCATACAGGTTGGCGACGCTGCGGACGAGCAGGGTAGCGCTCGATGCAATGATCATCGCGGTCGCCATCTGCACCACCACGAGCGCCCGTTCGGCGCGCATCCCGCCGCCGCGCACGCCGCCGGTGCGCAACCGGCTGAGCATGGCTTGCACACTGCCGTAGGCATCGCTCCGCCAAAAAGGTGCCGAGGGAATCAGCACGATGAGCAGGGCGGCGCCAACCGCCAGCGCAAGCGCTGCGGCAAACAGCGTCCAGTCCAACTGCGCATTTTCGGCCCAGGCGCCAATCGGCAGCGCTTCCGCAAGCATCCGGAAGCCACCGACCGCAAACGCGGCACCGCCCACAGCGGCCGCGAGCCCGATCAGCAGCGCCTCAACGAGGAGTGGTTGCGTGAGCCGTTGGCGGTTCGCGCCAAGTGCGGCGCGCACCGCCAGCTCCGACGCGCGGGCTTCGACCTGCCCGAGCATGAGCGCCGTCACGTTCATGCAGGCGATGAGCAGGATGAGCGCCATCGCAACCATCGAGGCCATGAGCGCTGGTCGCATCGAGCCGACGAGTTGTTCGCGTATGGACTGCACGGTCGCGTTCTTCGTCTTGTCCCATTGGACGGCGTAGGTGAACCGCTCCTTCAGCATCGTCACGAGCTGCGCCACATCGGGGGCCATCTGGTCCGGGTCCTTGCCCGGCAGCACCAGGCCGACGAGCGCGTACGAGCCGTTGCGTCCCTCGGGATTGATCGGGTGCGGCACCCACGCCCGCACGTCGGGAGAGGGGAACCAGAACCCGCGCGGCATGACGCCGATGACCGTGCGCGGTTCGCCATTGAGCAACAGTCGCGATCCGATCACCGCGGTGTCGCCCCCCAGTTCCATCCAGAGGCCATGGCTGAGGATCGTGACGGGCTCGGCACCGGGTGCGTCATCGCCGGGCCGGAACGTGTGTCCCAGGGCGGGGCGTGTTCCCAGAACGTCGAACAACTCCGCGGATGCGGCAACGCCGGACACCAGGCGCGTGGACTCACCGCTTCCCTGCATGGTGAGAGCGCGGTGTGTGTACATCGCCACCGACCGGAATCCAGGGAAGCGGTCGCGGAGGTACGCGAACTCTTGTTCGTTCCACGAGAAGTCCATCCAGAACGCCGCAACCGCGCGTTCGTTGGCATAGGGGAGCGGCTCAAACAGCACGGGGCGAGCGATCGCAAACACCGCGGCCGTGCCTCCGATGCCGAGCGCCAGGGTGAGGATGGAGAGCAGGGCATACGTCGGTCGCGCGCGCAGGCGGCGCACCGCATAGCGCGCATCGGTGAATACGTGTTTCAACACTGGCCCTCCGGGCCTGTAGGCATTTGCGATTGGCTCGAATCCGGTGCCCTCCCGCCAGAGCGTCCACGGGAGTAGTGCGCGGATCGATCCGATTGTCTGGCCCCAGATCCACCTTCGCGCGGCGCGCTCACCCTGTTCGGCGGCGATCTCACGGCACTCGCCGACGATGTCCCCGACGATTTCGTCGCGCGCGGCCCTGGGCAGGACCATGCGGAGGAGCGCGATGGGCAGTCGGGGGATGCGCACGCGCTGTGAGGATGAGGACCGAGGCGGCATTTCTACATTGTAGACAGCTCGGCGCCGAAAAAGGTTGGAACGGTGTTGCTGGGGCGTTCGCTGTGCCTTACCGCGGCGGAGTCACGAACCGCCGCGACTGCCGTTCGTACATGTGCGCCAGCGCGAGCACGCGCGCATCGTCTCCCGGCAGGCCGACGATTGATACGCTGAGGGCCGGCATGCCGTCCGCGCCGTAGCC
>JARIET010000204.1 GCA_031127185.1 Gemmatimonadota bacterium
ATGCACGGCGCGGCCGCCCGCTGCGGACTACACCACCTTCGCCTTCCATCCACCGCGCCGGAACACCACTGCGCTCACCACGGCCAGCGCTGAATAGGCCGCGAGCACGGCCACGAACCCGCCGGTGTAGCCAAGCGCCGTGTGCTTCGAGAGATACCAGGCGAACGGAATCTCAAACAGCCAGAACACGAACACGTTGATCCAGGTCGGCGTCCAGGTATCCCCCGCACCATTGAACGACTGTGTGAGCGTCATGCCGAAGGCGTACATCGGGAAGCCCGCCGCGATGATTCGCAACCCACGCGTCGCCGCGCGCGCGACATCCGGTGCCGTGGTAAACGCCGCGACAATCCAGGGCGCAAACGCCACGAAGAGCAGGCCTATGCCGCCGAGGAACACGAGGTTGTAGCGCGATGCGGTCCACACGGCTTGCTCGGCGCGCGCGGGATCACGGGCACCAAGCGACTGCCCCACCATCGTCGCGGCCGCATTGCTGAGACCGAACGCCGGCAAGAGCGCGAAGATCACGATACGGATGGCAATGCCGTACCCCGCAACGGCCACGCTGCCGAACGTCGCAAGGATGCGAATCAACCCGATCCATGCCGTAGTGCCGAGCAGGATCTGGAAGGTTCCTACGGCGCACATCCGTGCCAGCTTCACCATCGCACCCACGTCGAACACGACATGCTCACGGTGCACGGCGATGTGCCCTGCCCCCTTGTAGAGCTTGCTCACCGCGATCAGCACGCCGATGCTTCGACCGATCGTCGTGGCCACTGCAGCGCCGGTGACGCCGAGTTCCGGAAACGGCCCGAGCCCGAAAATGAACAGCGGGCCCAGCACGATGTTGAACGCGTTGGCGATCCAGAGCACGCGCATCGCCACTGCGGCATCGCCCGCGCCGCGAAACACGGCGTTGATGACGAAGAGCATGAAGACGCTCGCGCTTCCGCCCAGCATCACCCGCGCGAAGCCGACGCCGTGCTCGAGCACATCGGGGCCCGCGCCCATCAAGCGCAGCAGGTCGCCGGCATATACCGCTCCCAGCACACCGAGTGCGCCGGAGACAATCACGCCAAGCGTGATTGCCTGCACGGCAGCCTTCGCGGCCGCGTCCGTGTCCTTCTCGCCAATGCGCCGTGCCACGGTAGCCGTCGTGCCGATCGCCAGGCCGAACGCCAGCGTGTACACAATGGCCATCATCGATTCGGTGAGCGCCACGGTGGCGACGGCCGCTGCCCCGAGCTTCGCCACCCAGAACATGTCGACGACGGCGAAGATGGATTCCATCACCATCTCCAGCACCATCGGCACGGCGAGCAGGAAGATCGACCGGCCGATCGGGCCCTGTGTGTAATCGTGCCTGGTCCCGCGCGCAGCGAGCTTGAGGTCCGCCCAGATGTTCGAAGCGCGTGATGACATATCAGTAGTCATGAAGAATCCGTAGAATGAAAAAGAAGTCGCCCCACCTGCCGGTCCAGACTGTCGGCGCAGGTGGGGCGAAGTTCATTCCGCGGATGTGCGGCCTGACTTATTCTCGCGTGCCTGCTCCGACGTGGACAGTCTCACCCGTCAGCGGCATTGATGCCGCGACGCAGCGATCTCGCCCGGGCAAAACCCGGACGGCGCTATCAGGGGTGAGTCGGATGGAGCTCTTCACAGGCCTATCCGGAACAGTGGTGCCGCGATCACGAGAGCCCGATCGCAGAAAACGGACATTAGTCACAACGGGTACACGAGTCAAGCGACTCCGTGAAGGCAGCGGCTACTTGGACGGCTTCACCTCGCCGGACTGCACATCCTTCACCGCCGCCAACCGACTGAGAATGTTCACGCCGGTCGCCGCCTCGATCTGCTCGGTGATCTTGATGATGGCGTTCGGGAACTGCGCTGCCGCATTGGCCACGCCGCCGCCGCGATCACCCGAATCGATGATCGTGACCTTGTCTATCTGCATCCCGTCCACCGACGCGCTGATGTCCTTGATCAGCTCCGGCAGCATGTTGAGGATGAAGATGCGCTCGGCTTCTGTGCCGGCTTTCTGGTAGAGCTTGATGGTTTCCTCGAGCACGAAGAGCCGCGAACGGCCATCTTCGGTGATTTTCGACGCCGAACCCTTGGCGCGCTGTTCGGCCGCTTCACGATCCGCACGCGCCGGCAACAGCACATCGGCCTCGAGACGCCGCTGCTCAAGCGCGATACGCTCGTGCTGCAACTGCTGCTCGGCCACCACCCGCGCCTTCTCGCCAGCCACCTTGGCCTCCGCCTCGCGCGCAACAGCCTCCGCCTCGAGCTCGGCCTTTCGCACGCGCAGCCGATTGTTCTCCTCGGCAATCTTGAGGTTGGCCTGAATCGTCGCGACCTGCGCGGCCTGGTGCGCGGCTGCCTCGGTCTGTTCAGCTTCGGACGTGCGCTGCGCCTCTGAGACGCGCGCGATCTTCAACACCTCAGCCGTCTTGGTGCGGCCGATGGAGTCGAGGTAGTTCACCTCGTCGGTGACGTTCTGGATTTTGAGCGTGTCGAGCTCGAGTCCGAGCTTGCGAAGATCTTCGTCGGCCTCTTCGATGAGCTTGTGTGCGAACTTGAGACGATCCTCGTTCACTTCCTCTGGCGTGAGCGTCGCCAGCACACCGCGGAGGTTGCCCTCGAGCGTGTCCTTGGCGATCTGCATCACCTCGCTGAACGGCTTGTCGAGCAGGCGTTCCACCGCGTTGTACGAGATGGGCTCGCGCGCGCAGACTTTCACGTTGGCGATGCCATGCACAACGAGCGGAATGCCGCCGCGGGAATAGGCGTTCTTGACAGCCACTTCGATGGGAATGGTGGTCAGGTCGATGCGCGACACGCGCTCGATGATCGGGATGCGCAGCGTACGCCCGCCATGCAACAGCCGGTAGCCCACTTCGCGCCCGTCGGGTCCCACGCGCCGGCGACCCGTGATCACCACCAACTCATTGGGCAGGCAGATGATGATGAGCGACTTGACGATAAAGGTCAGCAGCGCGAATACACCGACGGCAATCGCGCCAAGGACAATTCCGGTACTGGGGCTGATCAGGTCCACCTGTCACCTCACTCAGTTGAGCCGAACGGAGCGACCTCGGCTTCGCCATCCACCATGCGGATGACGACGACTTCGCTGCCGGCGCCAAGTGTGCCGGCTGTTCCCGGCGCAAGACGCGCCAAGACCGACACTTCACGACCACCAACGTTGCACACTACGCGGCCGCGCGCGCCCGGTTCCACGTCGATTGCCACGCGGCCGGTGGAGCCTTCGAGCGCCGCATCGCCGACCACCTCGACCGCTGACTCGGTGTTTCGCAGCCAGCGAAAGAGCGCATGCGAAACCGCCATTGCCCCGGCTCCCATCAGCAGGGCCAGGACCCCAGTGCTCAGCGCCGCGCGCCCCAGCCAGGTGAAAATCGCACCGGTCGTGCCAAACGCGGCGGCGAAGAAGATCATGTTGCGAGGGCGGAAAAACCCGAGCACAAGATCGCCGGGATGCGAGTGGGCCGCGTCGCCGTGACCGCTCGCGCCGTGGCCGCTCGAGCCGCCGACATCGTGCGACGACGCATCGGCGTCATCGCCGAGCGAGAAGGCGAGGAGTCCGAGGCCGACAACTGCGAAGAGGAGATAGACGCCGAGCATGGTGCGAATGTGGCGGTACGAGGGCCGTGGAGCAAGCGAGCGCGGAATCGCGTCACGCTGGCGCTCGGCTATGCGTTCAGTATGGCCTCGATCCGGTCTGCAATCTGCTCCACTCCCGGCATCAGCGCCGTGAGCAGGTCCTCGTGATACGCCACGGGAATGTCCTTCGGCGCCAGGCGCTCGACCGGGGCGTCCAGATGCCAGAATGATTCCTGCGCCAGCGTCGCGGCAATCTCGGCGCCGAAGCCAGCGGTGAGGTTGTCCTCGTGGACAATCAGGCAGCGCCCCGTCTTCAGCACTGACGCAAGCACGGCCGCCTTGTCCCAGGGCGCCACGGTGCGAAGGTCGATCAGCTCCACGCGCTCACCGAAACGTGCCGCGGCCTCGCGGCAGCGGTGCACCATCGCGCCCCAGGTGACTACGGAGATATCGGTGCCGGCGCGCAGCACATTGGCCCGGCCGAACGGCAGCACATAATTGTCGCCGGGATAGCGCGCGCTGCCCTCGCCGGTCATCAGCAGCGAGCGATGCTCAAAAAAGATCGTCGGATTCGCCCCGCGCATCGCCGCACGCAGGAGCCCCACAGCATCGGCCGAGTTGGACGGCATCGCCACCTGCCAGCCGTAGGCGTGCACGAAACGCACTTCGTCTGAGAGTGAATGCCAGGGATCGCCGACGTCTTTCCCGAATCCACCGGGCATGCGCACCACCATCGGCGCCGCGAAGCGGTTGTTGGTGCGCCAGCGCATCGTTCCGCAGTTGTTCAACTGCTCGGCGGCAGGATCGGCGTATTTCCGGAACTGGATCTCGGCGACGGGGATCAATCCGGCGATCGCCATGCCCACCGCGCGCCCGATGATGCCTTCTTCGGACAGTGACGTATCAAACACCCGTTTGTCGCCAAACTTGCGCTGCAGCCCTTCGGTGACGAGGTGGACTCCACCCTTGCGGCCCACGTCCTCGCCAAAAACGAGCACCTTGGGGTTCACTTCAAGCTCGCGCGCGAGCGTGCGTTTCACGGCTTCGGCGAATCGCAACGTGTCGCCACTTTCGGCGGGCTTGTCCGATCCGCCAAGCTCCGCGCGCTCGGCGCGCGACATCCCGCCGTACGCCTCTTCGACCGTGGGCGATTCGTCGGCAAGCACGAACTGCGCCACACCCGCTGGATCAGGGCCGGGCCTGGCACGCGCAGCGGTGAGCGCAACGTCGACGTCGGCCTTCACCTCGCGCTCAAGCGCCGTCCACTCCGACTCACTCAGGTGATCTGGCACAAGGAACCGACGCAGCTTGGGCAGCGGATCGCGCTTGGAATCGGCCTCGATCTCCGCGTCGGTGCGGTACCCTTTCTGGTTGTCGGGGCCGGAATGACTGCAGAGCCGCGGCACGGTGAGGCGAACGAGTGCAGGGCCCTTGCCGTTCCGTACGTGCGTGACGCACTCGGCAATCAACGTCGCGCTCGCGCCGGGATCCGTGCCGTCGCCGCTCTCGATATGCAGGTTGCCGAATGACGCGAGGTTGGCCGCGATATCGCTGCCGGGCGTTTGCATGTCGCCGCGCACGGAAATGCCAAGCCCGTTGTCTTCAATGAAGAAGAGCATCGGGAGCTTGAGCGTGGTCGCCATCGTCA
>JARIET010000205.1 GCA_031127185.1 Gemmatimonadota bacterium
GGCATGCGCCGCGTGATGGAAGGCAATCCGCAACTGGCGCAGACGCCGCTGCCCAAGACCGAGTTGATCAAATACCTCGATGCCGATGGCAAGTCACGCTACGGCGTCGTCCATCTGCCGGTCGGATACCAGCAGGGTGTGCGATACCCGACGGTGATGCTCATCTATGAACAATTCTTCGACGACACCTGGGATGCAGTGGCCAACCTGCTTGCCGCGAAGGGCTATGCCGTGGTGAAGCCCAGTGTCGGGTTCGAAATCGGCTACCCCGAAGAAGCATGGCAGAAGGGCGTGCTCGCCGCAGCCAACGAAGTGATTCGCATGGGCATCGCCGACAGCGCACGACTCGGTGTGCACGGCACCAGCTACGGCGGCTACGCGACGAACCTGCTGATCACCTACACCGACCGGTTCAAGGCCGCGATCAACATGAGCGGAAAAGTGGATATCATCTCGTTCTACACTGACAGCCCACGGATCGGCGTGCGGAACATTCATGCCGCCGAAAAGAGCCAGGACCGCATTGGCGCGACGCTCTGGCAGGCGCCGCAGAAGTATGTCGAGCACTCGGCCATCATGTTCGCCGACCGCATCAAGACACCGCTACTGCTGATGACCGGCGGAGAGGACCACAACGTGCCGGCAATCAACACGCGCGAGATGTATTACGCGCTACGCCGCCTCGGAAAACCCGTGGTGTGGGCGAACTACGTGAACGGCGGCCACGGCGTACCGAACACGACGGAGGCCGAGTTCATCGACTACCACCAGCGCGTGTTGGACTGGTACGCGAAGTATCTGAAGGTGGAGAAGAAGACGCCGGCGACATCGGAGTAGCCGCCACCCACTCCGGGTCATCGCTACGGTGTGACCCGGCAGCTGGTGTTGCGCCGTTGTGCCTCCGGCCGTTCGGCGAGCCGGCGAAGTTCCTTGATGGGCTCAGGACTGTCGTCCACCTGCAGGCGCAGGATCACATCGTTATTGAGCCAGATGCCGCAGCCCTTCTTCACGTTCACGATGATGAGGGCGGCCGACTGCTGCCCACGTGTGTCGCCGCCCGCGCGCTGACCTCCTTCGAGTGCTGCGACGAGGCGAAGGTGCAAGCGCCCAGGCGTACGCTCAAACGCCGCGACCATCGAGTCAACCACACCCTGTCCCGCGAGGATGTTTCCCTGCGCCGTGCATGTGTGCGGGGCGCTGCAGTACTTGCCGCCCGCCCAGGTTGATGCCTTGGGGCCGGTGTGTGAGAAGACGTTTCCCTTGGCGTCGATGATCGCGAACTGGCGCCCGTCCTTTGTCCAACGCGCCGGGTCTGGATCTGGGTCGTTGGCGAGAACCTGCTTGATCGCCTGCTCGGCGGTGAGTCCCTGTCGGAGCAGGGCGAGCGCCTGCGGGCCGTAGCTGACATCCACGATCGCCTGTGTGGTGGCGATCCCAACGGCCGATTCCGCCCAGAGCACGCCGTTGCCGACTGAGAAGACCCGCGACTGTACCGCACCACCGATGTCGCCGGTGGCCGAATCGTAGGCGATGATCGAGAAGGTGCCCGTGGGCCACTTCAGGGTGTCGGGGGTGACGGGCTGCGTCTGGGCGCCAGCAATCTGCGCTGCGATGAAGGCGAGAGAAAATGAAACCTTGAATCGAAGCATTGTTGACTCGACGGTAAGATGCTCAGCGTTCCGGCGGACGGCCGATCGGCCATTCCGGTCCAGGCGTGCACACCCGCGCACCGAGGCCGTGCACGACGGCGACGAAACGAGGGTGCTCAGAAATTTTCCAGAAGAACGGCTCGCAGCCGAGCCAGATGGTGTTGAATACCGGTTCCCGTGCGCGAACGCCGCGCTCCACCGCGTTGATGGCAGACTCGTATTCGCCGAATGCCATATCAACGATGGCGCGCATGTAGTTGGGTGAATTGGTGTCCATGGTGAGCGCACGTTGGCGCTGCCGGCGCGCCAGATCCCACTTCCCGGCCGCCGCATAGATCCAGGTGGCGAGTGCATCCGATCCAAACATGCCGCGGCTCACCTGCAACATCCGTTCAATGGCGAGAACGGCGCTGTCCGGCCTGCCGGCAAACGCGTATGCGCCGGCAACGTTCCAGTTTGCCGCGGCATTGTTGGGATCGAATTCGAAGATGGCCGGGGTTGCGCTGATCGCATCTCGAAAGCGCCCAGCGCCATAGGCCAGCGCCTGGCGTACGACAAGCGCATCTACCGAAAGTGGGTCGAGCCGGAGCGCGATGCTGTCCACCGTGTTCGCCTCATCCAGTCGTCCCAGGGATGCGAGCAAAAAGGCGTGCCAGACGCGGATCTCGGAGTCGTCCGGATCAATCGTCGTGGCGCGACGGAGCATTTCCTCGACCTCCGGTAGCCGCTGCTCCGACTGCCAGATGACGAAGGCGCGTGCCATGTGCGCGGTCCCGAGGTTGGGCACCCTCGCCAACGCACGATCTGCGCTTCGCGTCGCTCGCGCAATTGCGTCGCGCGTCATTGCCGTGCCCATGATCGGCAGCGTGGCATAGGCGAGCGCGAGTCCTGCGTGTGCCCGGGCAAAGTCCGGATCAATCTCCACGGCTTTTTCCAGCGGCGCGATGGCATCGGCAATCGCGAACCGGCGGCGGTAGTACTCGCCGCGGAGGAACAGATCATACGCTTCATCATCAGCGGTGCCCCGAGCCGCGTGGACCGCTGCGGGCTGTCCGGGTTGTTCATCCAACCCCAGCGCGATGAGCACCGAGCGGCTCAGTGAATCACGCCACGCAGCCACACCCGTGGCCTTGAGGTCGAACCGGCCGCTCCACAGCGAACGCTCATCGCGCACGCGCACGAGTTCCATGACAACCGTCGGGCCCGATGCGGACTTGGTCAGCGTGCCTTCCAGTACCGCATCCACCTCAAGTCGCGTGCCGGCATCGCGCGCCGTGTTGCCCGCAAGTTGCAGTGATGAACTTCGGGGTTTTACGGCGAGACTCACATTTCCGGTGAGCAGTCCACGAATTTCGTCGCTCAGCCCTTCGGCGAGATACGCGACCGTCGAGTCGCCCGTGGAATTCACAAAGGGCAGGACGGCGAGCCCGACCGTGCGTGCAGGGCCCGGTCGGCCACCCATTGTGGCCCAAACAGCGAGCGTGATTAGGGCGACCGCGGTTAGCCCTGCACTCCAGGCCCAGAGTCGCCGCGAGGCGTGCGCGCGCGGCGTTCCGCCGCTGACCAGCGCCGTGTCGAGCACGCTGGCAAACTCCGAGGTCGATTGTGGCCGATCCGCGGGCGCCTTGGCCAGACAGCGCATGATCAGCGCGCCAAGCTCTGGGGGAACAGCCGGTCGTGCGACCGTGACTGCTTCGGGCATTTCCGTGATGTGCGCGGCGATCATCTCGCGAGCGGTGCGCCCGGCAAATGGCGCGGCTCCCGCCAGGAGTTCATAGCCGAGGCATCCGAGCGCGTAGATGTCGGCACGGTGATCGATGTCGGCCTCACCGCTCGCCTGCTCGGGCGCCATATACGCCGGTGTGCCGAGCGCAACGCCCGTACCGGTGAGGGCAGCGCCTTCCGTCGTCGCGGCGCTGATCGCTTTGGCGACGCCAAAATCCGTTACCATGGCCGTTCCGCCAGACAGCAACACGTTGTCGGGTTTGATGTCGCGATGCACGATGCCCTGTTCGTGCGCGTGGGCGAGGGCACGCGCGACCTCTCGCAGGATTCCCACCGACTCGTTGACCGGCACCGGCGTTCCGCTAGCGAGGCGAACCCGCAACGACTCGCCGCTGACATACGGCATGGTGAAGTACGGCACGCCCGCGGCATCACCGGCGGTGAGCACCGGAACGATGTTGGCCTGCTGGAGTCGCGCAGCAAGCTCGATTTCGCGTCGGAATCGCTCCGTGCTGACCGCGCCGGTAAGCTCCGCCGGCAGCACCTTAATTACGACCTTGCGGCCGAGAGCCCGTTCGGTAGCCACGAACACCCGTGACATCCCACCACCACCCAGCTCGCGCTCGATGGCGTACGCGTCGCCGAGCGACGATTGGAGTTGCGAGCGAAGATCGGTCATGCGAGGGACGCCGGTGGTGAATCTAGGACGGTAAGGCGAATCCAGCCAGCAATCATTAGAAGCGCTTGACGCCCGGCGCTCCGAGATCGATTCTTGGCTGGCGTTCCCACCCGAAAAACGGTCGAGCTCCTATGCGCGTTCCTGCTGCCTTCCTGATTGTCGCCACCGTCCTCGGAGGCGCCACCGCCGCCGCCCAAGGCAACGTCAATCGCCGTGATACGGCGATGGTGAACCGATCGAGCAATCCGCTGCTCGCCAATTTCCGGTTCCGGTCCATCGGGCCCGCGAGCATGGGAGGCCGGATCGATGATATAGCGGTCTACGAGAAAGATCCGCGCATCATCTGGATTGGCTACGCGATGGGCGGCATCTACAAGTCGATGAACGCGGGGACGAGCTTCGTTCCCGTCTTTGAGCAATACGGCTCCGCGTCAATCGGCGATCTGGCGGCGGACCAGAACAACCCAGACGTGCTCTGGGTCGGCACAGGCGAGCCGAACAACCGGCAGTCATCGTCGTTCGGTGACGGCATCTACAAGACGACAGATGGCGGCAAGACCTTCAAGCACATGGGGCTGCGCGAGACACAGACGATTGCCCGCGTGGTGATTGACCCGAAGAACAGCAACATCGTCTACGTGGCCGCCACCGGTCACCTGTTTGGTCCGAACACGGAACGTGGTGTGTACAAAACCACCGATGGCGGGGCGAACTGGACAAAGGTGAAGTACGTGGACGAGAACACGGGTTTCACCGACCTCGCGATTGATCCAGCAAACTCGAACATCCTCTACGCGGCGAGCTACCAGCGTCGACGCACGGGCTGCTGCTTCAACGGCGGCGGGCTGGGCAGTGCGCTCTGGAAGACCGAAGACGCCGGACGCACCTGGACGAGACTGACGGCTGGCCTCGCAGTGGGAACGTGGGGACGTGTGGCGGTCGACGTTGCGCGCTCCAACCCCAATGTGGTGTACGCACAGATCGAGACAGACGGTGGTGACTCGGCCGCGGTGATTGGCGGCGGTGGTCGCGGCGGCTATGACTGGTGCAACAACGGCGGCCCCAATCGCGGATTCGGTGGTGGCGGTGGAGCCGGTGGCGGAGCTGGCGCAGCGCAGGCGGCCGACACGAACCGTCCACCCCCGCTCAGTCGTGCGCGATCCGGCATTTATCGCTCAGAGAACAAGGGTCGCAGCTGGACGATCGTGAGCAACTGCAAC
>JARIET010000206.1 GCA_031127185.1 Gemmatimonadota bacterium
ACCGACGCGGGTGCGCGTGCGCATTGACACCGACGGCACCAAGGAACGCATCAGCGCCAAGTCGGGCGACGCGATTCCGCGTCCGACCACCAAGCGATAATCCGCACAGGACCTGACGATGGCAGACGAGAAGCAGGACAAGAAGCAGGACAAAAAGCCGAAGGCAGCTGCCCAGCCGAAACAGGAAAAGAAGTCCAAGGGCGGCAAGCAGAAGGAGGCAGCGGCACTCAGGGAGCACACGGGTGTTGGCCTGCCCGTGCCCGAGGCACGGCTGCGCGTGCACTACCAGAAGGTGGTGCGCGCCGCGCTGTCCAAGCAGTTCGCGCTGAAGAACGTGCACCAGATCCCGAACCTCACCAAGATCGTGTTGAACGTCGGTTTTGGCGAAGCCATCAAGCAGCCGAAGCTGCTTGACTCGGTGGTCGAGGAGCTGGGCATCATCACCGGCCAGCGGCCGGTGCGAAAGAAGGCGAAGAAGTCGATCGCCAACTACGGGCTTCGGCAGGGGCAGGAGATCGGGGCGTCGGTGACGCTGCGCGGGGCGCGGATGTGGGAGTTCCTCGACCGGTTCATCACGGTCGCGGTCCCGCGCATTCGTGACTTTCGCGGGCTCTCGACGCGGTCGTTCGACGGCCGTGGCAACTACAGCCTTGGCGTGAAGGAGCAGATGATCTTCCCGGAAATCAACTACGACTCGGTCGACCAGATCCACGGCATGGACATCACCTTCGTGACGACGGCTGAGAAGGACGACCAGGCCATGGCACTGCTGCGGGAGTTGGGCATGCCATTCCGGGGTGAGGACAAGCCGATCGTGGTTCAGCAGCAAGCGCAGTAACCGCCGCAACCAGAGCAATCACATGGCCAAGAAGAGCACCATCGAAAAGAACGAGCGCCGGAAGAAGATGACGGCCCAGTATGCCGCCAAGCGCAAGGCGCTGAAGGCGATCGTGCAGAAGCCGTCGTCAACCATGGAGCAGAAGCTCGCGGCCCAGGTGGCGCTGCAGAAGCTGCCGCGCAATTCGGCGCGCGAGCGCATCCGCCACCGCTGCTCGATGACGGGCCGGTCGCGCGGGAACCTCCGCGAGTTCGGGTTGTCGCGCATGGCGTTTCGGGAGATGGCCCTCTCGGGCCTGATCCCCGGCGTGCGCAAGGCGAGTTGGTAACGAACATCCACTTCCTACAGGTCCGGTTGGACCGGATACCATAGGAGCCAGAGAGAACAACGATGAGCATGACCGACCCAGTTTCTGACATGTTGACGCGGATCCGCAATGCCTGCGGATCGAAGCACCGTCGCGTGGACATCCCGGCATCCAAGCTGAAGCTCGAGATCGCGCGCCTGTTGAAGGAGAACAACTTCATCACGGATTTCCGCACGGTCCCGACTGAGAATGGCCGCCAGGTGCTCCGCGTGGTGCTCAAGTACGCCCACGGCGGTCACCCGGTGATCCGCGAGCTTCGGCGCGTGTCGAGTCCCGGGCTGCGCAAGTACGTCGGGGTCAGCGAGATCCCGCATGTGCGCAACGGCCTTGGCGTCGCGATCCTTTCCACCTCCAAGGGCCTGATGACGGACCGCGAGGCCCGGCAGCAGGGCACCGGCGGCGAATTGCTCGCCTTGGTCTGGTAAGGGAGACAGACATGTCACGTATTGGCAAGCTTCCAATCGGCATCCCGAAGGGCGTCACGGTGAACGTGGCGGGCCAGAAGGTGACCGTGAAGGGTCCCAAGGGCGAACTCAGCCGCATGCTGCACACCGATCTCGGGGTGAAAGTCGAGGGCGAGACGCTGACGGTGACCCGTCCGTCGGATGAGCCCAAGCACAAGTCGTTGCACGGTCTCTCGCGGACCCTGATTGCGAACATGGTTGAAGGCGTCACGAAGGGATACCAGAAGCAGCTCGAAATCACGGGCGTCGGCTACAAAGCGGAGCCGAAGCCGTATGGCCTGCTGCTTTCGCTCGGCTACTCGCATACGATCGAGTACAAGTCGCCGGCGGGTATCAAGCTGACGGCGCCGCAGCCGACGCAGGTGTTCATCGACGGCGCGGACAAGGAACTGGTGGGTCAGGTGGCGGCGGAAATCCGCCTGCTTCGCAAGCCCGAACCGTACAAGGGCAAGGGCATCAAGTACGCAGGCGAGGTTGTTCGCCGTAAGGCCGGTAAGGCAGGAGCCAAGTAATGCCAGGGAAACGAGTACCAAAAACGCCTGCGGGGCTGCGCGCTCGTCGTCACCTTCGGGTGCGCGGCAAGGTTGCCGGAACGCAGGAGCGTCCGCGCCTCGTGGTGTTTCGCTCGCACAAGCACATCTACGCCCAGATCGTGGACGATGTGGCGCAGCGCACCGTGTTGTCCGTGACCGATTCAGGGATCACGGGCAAGAAGTCGGAGAAGTCGACGGCGGTTGGCAAGCTCGTCGCAGAACGGGCGAAGGCTGCCGGGATCACCAAAGTGGTGTTCGACCGCGGCGGATATCGATATCATGGCCGCGTGAAGGCAGTGGCCGACGGCGCTCGCGAAGGCGGGCTGGAGTTCTAATGGCAGAAAACGAAACGCAGGCAAGTGCCACTGGCGCAGCGTCGGGAGCCCCGGCGGAGGGCGGCCAGCAAGGCAGCAACCAAGGCAGCAACCAAGGCGGCGGTTCCGCTCGTAGCGGTCGCCCGGGCGGCAGCGCGCGCAGCGGCAACCGCGCGGGTGGCGGCGGCCGTGGCAGGGGCGGGCCAGGCGGCGGCGGTGGTCGCGGCGGGCCGGGCGGCGGACGTGGCGGGCCAGGTGGTGGCCGTGACGGCGGTCGCGACGGTGGTCGTGGCGGACGCGGCGGTCAGGAACGTGAGGAAAGCGGCCTGGTGGAGAACGTGATCGCGATCAACCGTGTGGCCAAGGTCGTGAAGGGTGGCCGTCGGTTCTCGTTCAACGCGCTCGTGGCCGTCGGTGACGGGCAGGGCAAAGTGGGCATTGCGACGGGCAAGGCGAACGAAGTGTCCGAGGCCGTCCGCAAGGCGGTCGACGGCGCGCGTCGTCACATGGTCACCGTGCCGATGACTGGCGCGACGATTCCGCATGAGATCGTGGGATCGCACGGCGCCGGCAAGGTGCTGATGAAGCCGGCCTCGCCCGGCGCGGGCGTGATTGCCGGTGGCGCGGTGCGTGCCGTGATGGAGTGCGTCGGGATCGCCGACATCCTCACCAAGTCGCTCGGCTCGACGAACCCGCACAACATGGTGCTCGCGGCGATGGATGGCCTGATGAGCCTGACAACGGTGGAACAGATCGCGAAGGAGCGCGGCGTCGAGGTCTCGGCGCTGCCGTACCGTTCGCGTGCCAAGACGAAGGTCGTGGTGGAGGCCCAGCATGCCTAGGACATTTGTGTGGCACCGCTCGCGCGGACCACAGCACACGGAACCGAACACGCTGACGACGGGAATGGTGAAGATCACGCAGGTGAAGTCCGGAATCGGGCAGACGGCGCGGATGCGCGCGACGCTGCAGGCGATCGGGCTGCGTAACCATCAGTCGTCTGTGGTCAAGAAAGACTCGGCCGCGCTGCGTGGCCAGATTCTGCGCGTGCGGCACCTGGTAAAGGTCACGCCAATCGCCGAAGGCAAGGAGTAGACAGGTGAGCGACAAGATTGGTCTTCACAACCTGACGCCGAGCGTCGGCTCGCACCGCAACCGGAAGCGCGTGGGTCGCGGTCCTGGCTCGGGGCACGGCAAGACGTCTGGCAAGGGTCACAAGGGTATCAAGGCGCGTTCGGGCCACCACGGCCCGGGCGGCAACAAGCCGCATTTCGAAGGCGGCCAGATGCCGATGACGCGTCGTATTCCGAAGCGTGGGTTCACGAATCCCTTCCGCGTCGAGTCGCAGGTGCTCGGCCTGGACGACCTGGAAAAGCTGCCGAAGGGTGCTGAGGTGACGCGCGAAACGCTCGTCGCCGCGGGGCTCATCCGCACGGCCAAGGGTCCGGCGAAGCTGCTGGCCAATGGCGAGATCACGCAGGCGTTCACGGTACGCGGCATCAAGGTCAGCGCGCAGGCTCGCGAGAAGATTGTCGCGGCCGGCGGCAAAGTCGAGGAGTAAGACAGCCCAATGGCCCAGGCCAATCCCGCCCAGGCAGTCGCGAACATCTATCGCACGCCCGAGCTCTGGGAAAAAATCGTCTTCACGTTCCTGTGCCTCGTGGTGTACCGCGTGGGTTCGTACATCGCGGTGCCTGGGGTCAACGTGCAGGCGATGGTGGATTTCTTCCAGAGCCAGCAGAGTGGTGGAGGGCTGCTCGGGTTATATGACCTCTTCGTGGGCGGCAACCTTTCGCGCTCCACGGTCTTCGCGCTCGGCATCATGCCGTACATCTCGGCCAGCATCTTCGCGCAGATTGCCGGCGCGGTGATTCCGCAGGTCGAGAAGATGCAGAAGGACGAAGAGGGCCGGAAGAAGATCACGCAGTACACGCGCTACGCCACCGTCGGTCTCGCGATCGTCCAGGCCTGGGGCTATTCGCTCTTCACGGAAAGCGTACAGGGTGCCGTGGCCGCGCCTGGGTTCGGGTTCAAGCTGGAAATGACGATCTTCCTCACGACCGGCGCCATCTTCGTGATGTGGCTGGGTGAGCAGATCACGGAGCGCGGCCTGGGCAACGGCGCCTCGCTGATGATCTTCTTCTCGATCGTTGAGCGTTTCGTTCCGTCGATCTGGAGCACCTTCCAGCTCGTGGCGACGCAGGGCGTAAGCGTGCTGGCGGTGCTCGTGCTCCTCGTGGTGATGGCCGGGACTGTTGCGGGTGTGGTGCTGATCACACTGGCGGCACGGCGGATCGCGATTCAGATCCCGCAGCGGACCATGGGTCGCGGACGGATGCGCGAGGCGGCAAAGAATTTCATTCCGCTCCGCATCAATGCCGCGGGCGTGATGCCGATCATCTTTGCCCAGTCGCTGATCATCGTTCCCGGTGCACTGGCGACCTTCAGCGGCAACCAGACCCTGACCGACTTCTCGGAATACTTCCAGCCCGGCACCTGGGTGTTCTACGCCCTGCAGGCCGTGCTGATCGTGGTGTTCACGTACTTTTACACGGCGATTGTGTTCAATCCAGTCGATCTCGCCGAGAACCTGAAGAAGCAGGGCGGGTTCATTCCCGGCGTGAAGCCGGGATCCAAGACGGCCGAGTACATCGACCACGTGGTCAGCCGTATCACGCTGCCGGGCGCACTGTTCCTGACAGCGATCGCCCTGCTGCCGACCTGGCTTGGCGACACGATCAACGTC
>JARIET010000207.1 GCA_031127185.1 Gemmatimonadota bacterium
GGCGACGAACGCGACGCCCGCCAAGGTGGCTGCGACGCGCGGCTACGGCGCCGAGGTGGTGCTGCACGGGAGTATCTGGGATGAAGCCAACGAGAAGGCCAAGGAGCTGGTCGAGAAGGAAGGGCTGACCTATGTGCATCCCTTCGATGACGAGCAGCTCATCGCGGGGCAGGGCACACTCGGTCTGGAGGTCGTGAAGGACTGGCCCAAGCTCGATGCCATCGTCGTGCCAATTGGTGGCGGTGGACTGATTGCCGGCGTCTCGATGGCCATCAAAAGTCACAATCCCAAGTGCAAGGTGATTGGCGTGGAGTCCAGCGACGGCCCGGCAATGCAGGCGAGCGTGAAGGCCGGGTCGCTGCAGACGATCGAGTGCAACACGATCATCGACGGGCTGCGGGTTCGGCGCGCCGGCGTGCTCAACTTCTCGGTGGTGCAGCGCTACGTGGACGAGATCGTGACGCTGCCGGACAACGACATTTTCGACGCGATGCTCTGGACCTGGGAGCGGTGCAAGCTCGTCTGCGAGGGTGCCGCGGCGGCGCCGGTGGCCGCCATGATGCATGGGCTGATCAAGATGCCCAAGGGGTCGAAAGTCGTTGGCGTGATCAGCGGCGGGAATGTGAATCTGGACCAGCTGCGCGGGCTCCGCTGGAACTAGGCGGTGGGCGGATTCCGACTCGCGGGGCGCCCACCGCGGCGGCATCTTTGACCCGGTGACATCCCCCACCGGGCAGTCCGACCGCCTCTCCGCCGCCCTCGCCGGCCGCTACCGCATCGAGCGTGAGCTCGGTGCCGGCGGCATGGCGACGGTCTATCTCGCGTTCGATGAGAAGCATGATCGCAAAGTGGCGATCAAGGTTCTGAAGCCCGAACTCGCGGCAGTGTTAGGTGCCGAGCGTTTCGTGGTGGAGATCAAGACCACGGCGGCGATGAGTCATCCGCACATTCTGCCGTTGTTTGATAGCGGCACAGCGGATGGATTTCTCTTCTATGTCATGCCCTACATCCAGGGCGAGACGATTCGAGAGCGGTTGAACAGAGAAACGCAGTTTGGAGTTGAGGAGGCGGTCCGCATCGCGCGGGAGATTGCCGATGCGCTGGACTACGCGCACCGGCACGGCGTGATCCATAGAGACATCAAGCCCGAGAACATCCTGTTGCACGACGGCAACGCGATGGTGATGGACTTCGGGATCGCGCTGGCGGTCTCAGCAGCAGCGGGCGGTCGCATGACCGAGACAGGCCTCAGCCTCGGCACGCCGCACTACATGAGTCCTGAGCAGGCGACAGCGGAAAAAGAAATCACGGCGCGCAGTGACCAGTACTCGCTCGCGAGCGTGCTCTACGAGATGCTCGCGGGAGACCCACCATTCACGGCATCGGCGGCGCAGGCCGTGATCATGAAGATCATCACGGAACCGGCGCCGTCCGTGACGACGCGTCGCAAGAACGTTCCCAACAACGTGGACGCCGCGCTGGGCAAGGCGCTCGAAAAACTCCCTGCCGACCGCTTCGAGAGTGCCAAGGCGTTTGCCGACGCGCTGGCCAATCCGCACTTCCAGGGCGACGGTTCAGCGCTCGCGGGACCCATCCGGTCGCGGGCGCAGAGCCACGCACCTTGGATCGCGGGGATTGCGGTAGCAGCGCTCGTGGGGTTCTCGTCGGCATGGTATGCGCGAGGCGCGGGAGCCTCCGCCGTATCCAACGGGCCGGTGCTTCGCTTCGACCTTCCCGATCCTCAGGCGAGCCGCCTTGTCACAATTGACGGGAGTGAGTTCCCCCTCCTCCCCGATGGGTCGGGCCGCGTCCTGATAGCGAACGGTCCACAAGGCCGGGGCATCTACGTGCAGTCATTGGCAGGCGGGGAACCGCGATTCCTTCCAGCGCCAGACGCTATGGTCGGGGCCCGGGCGCTCGCCGACGGATCGGGAGTCTCGTACTACACTTTTCTCTCAAACACACTCTCACGACTTCGGGTCGCGCCGATGTCGGGTGCCCCGCCGCGCACCTGGACTGATTCTGTGCGGCTCATGACAGCCACGGATGCCGAGGGGTGGCTCTACGCATCGCATCATGCGGACCGCGGCCTCGTGCGGGTGGACCCCACAGGGCAACGCGTCGAGCACCTGACGGAGCTGGACTCGGCGAATGGAGACGTGGTACATCTCGGGCCCGCCTTGGAGCCGAACGGAGAAATTGTTGCCTTTCAGATCAACGGCCGTGAAACCAGTACGCTCGCGGTGCTCGACCTGCGAACAAAGGCGGTCAAACGGCTTGGGGCGGGCAACACACCGCAATTCCTCTCGGACAAAGTCCTGCTCTTCGCTGACGATCGCGGCACACTCTACGCGGTGCGCTTCGATGCTGACCGAATGGAGTTCGCCGGCTCACCAGTGCCGGTCTTGGAGGGCATGGCCACGTCCGTGTTCCGATCTCACGACTATGAACTGACCAAGACTGGGACGCTCTCCTACGTGAGGGCTGCGGACGGTCCCTGGGCCATTGTTCGCGCCGGATCCGGGGGTGCGCAGGCCGTGGTCCGTGGAGAGCGCGGACGCCCGATCGGTTTTCAGGTCAATTCACGAGGCGACCAGGTGCTCACGACTGGCCCGTCGGGGCTGGAGATCCACTCGACTAATGGCACTGTGCGCCGGATCACCGCTCCTCGCGTTGTCAGCCCGATCGGCTGGTTGCCGGATGCGGCAGGCCTGGCGTATGTCGGCAACGACAGTGCGACGGGTCCCGTGGTATTCACGGTGCGTATCGACGGGAGCAGCCCTCCGGCGCTTTTGCGACCGGGCGGCGCCGAGGGGCCGAGAGTCGTCTCGGCATCGTGGAGCCGGACAGGGGTTAGCTACCGCTACGGCAATGGCGAAATCTGGTTTGCGCCAAATGGAGGTGGGCCGCCAGCGCGGGTCGCCACCGGCACTCAGCACCGAATGTCGCCTGACGGGCGCTATGTCGCGTTCAGAACAAATCCGGGCCCAAGTGCGACGCAACAGCGCATCACGGTCGCGGCGGTTCCGCCCGGTGCGGGCCGATGGGAAGTTGCGGACGGCAGCAATCCCGAGTGGTCAGGCGACGGCCGGGCACTCTACTTCGCGACTTCGGTAAATGCCTATGAGACAGTTCCGCCAACGGTGATGAAAGTTCCGATTCTAAGCGGTCCGACGTTCGCATTCGGGGTAGCCGGCGTCGCGTCGTCTCCTCCGGAAAACGCGCTCCCACTCTGGGCGATCGACGGCAACGGCGCGGTCTATTGGGCGACGGCAGCGAAAGCGAGGTCCGCCGTCATCCTCAACTGGCCCAGGGCTGTCGACAGCCTGATGCGCGCGGCGACACCGAAGCGAAACTGACGGCGCGAGGCATCTCGCGCCGCCTCGGCGACGGCCAGACGTCTACCGCTTCCGCGGAATCCGTTTGTCCGCATTCGCCGTGTGATACGCATACGACGCCACGATGACCGCGTTCTTCATCAGGTCGCCCGCCTGAATCGTGTCGTAGAAATCCAGATTCGTGTGACCACCCTGCCCAGGCGTGCGATCCTGCAGGAACTGGAATCCGGGAAGGCCGACCTCGTCAAACGAGATGTGGTCCGTACTCCCCACGCCCTGATTCGATACCACCGTCATGCCGAGGTCACGGAACGGCGCCATCCACGCGGTGAACTGCTCGCGCGCATGTTCGTTGCCCTGCAGATAGATGCCGAGGTACTGGCCCGACCCGTAGTCCTGATTGAAGTAGGCGGAGAGCTTCTCGTAGCCGGGCTTCATGCCCACGGCTGGGTCGCGCGGATCGCCGAAGTGCTTGCTCACATACGCTCGCGAGCCAAAGAGCCCCTGCTCCTCGCCCGCCCAAAGCGCCACGCGAATCGTGCGGCGCGGCTTGGCGCCCACGGTCTTGAGAATGCGCATCGCCTCGAGCATCACCGCAACGCCCGACGCGTTGTCGCTCGCGTTGGGGCTCGCGTGCCACGAGTCCAGATGCGCGCCGATCATCACCACTTCGTCGCGCAAGTCGCTTCCGGCGATTTCGCCCACCACGTTCATCGCCTGCTCCACCCGCTCGCCGATGCGATTGCGCACATCGACGTCCACCTTCACAGGAATGTTGCGCCGCAGAATGCGGTACATCCGGTTGTAGTGCTCGGGCGTAATGGCCACCATCGCGGGCGACGCGAGCATCCCCGCGCGGGACCACCCATCCGTCCGCGTACCCGGGCGCGAGAATCCGCGCACCGCGCCAATCCAGCCGCTCTCGCTCTGCAACACCACGGCCACGCCCTCGGCCGCATAAAACGCGACTTTCTCCTCCGGCGTCAACACGTCGGCGTTGCGCGCCGTGCGCGGCGGCACCACTCGTGGCGGTGCGATGGTCGTTCGTTCAAGTGCGTCCAGATCCTGCTGCGTCAGGCGCGGAACACCGCGCGTCATCGCGGCGATGTCGATTGTTGCCGGCGGTGTGACGAGCACCGCCTTGCCCTTCAGCGTGCCGCGATACTTCTCGAGATCGCTCTTCACGAGCAGGTCAACGATCATTGCCTCGGCCACCTTCCGGCCGTTCGTACCATTCGTGTGCGCGATTGGGTAGCCGACCATCGGTTGGTAGTCTGGCTCGATCAAGTGCACCGACACGTACTCGTTGTCCCAGGTGACGCCGTAATCCATGAACGGTTCGGCGGCGACGTTCACCAGTCCCATCTTCGTCATCGCGCCCTGCGCCCACTGCTGCGCCCGCTTCATGTCATTGGACATGGTGAGTCGCGCGCCGAGCACGTCGGCGAGGTACCCCTCGTACTCCATGACCTGTGAGCGCTGCAGTCCCTCCTCGCGGATCTTCGCCACCATCGCGAGATCCACCGGCACGCCTTGCCGCATGGCCGTGGTTGGCGCGAGGAGCAACGCCGCGCCGGCAACTGCCCAGATACGTCGCATTATCGTCCCCTCCCGCTGAACCAAACGCCGTTAGGTGCCTCGGAGCGCGCGGCCGCAATGTCGGGCCAGCCGTCTCCGTCGAGGTCACCGATCGCCACGCCGTACACAGAGCCTTTGCCGTCGCCCCAAGGAGTGTCGCCAAACGTCGGTACTCGACTTCCGCCGGTGTTGAAGAACACAGATCCAACGGCTTCCTGGCGCCCGACCACAATATCAGCCTTGCCGTCGCGGTTCATGTCGGCAATCGCGATCGAGTACGGCGCGCCTGCCGCGCTGCCGAGTGCCACTGGTGCGTCGAAGGCGCGCTTGCTGGCGCCCAT
>JARIET010000208.1 GCA_031127185.1 Gemmatimonadota bacterium
TTCCACCCGAGCGGTTGATGCGTGGGAGCAGGTGACGTGCCGCGCGGATGGCCTCATCACCGTGGACAATGACAGACTGTGGGTCTGGAAAAGTCAATCCGAACTTCTTCCAGCGTTCACGGCGGCTGCCGTCGTATTTGTGCGGGATTTCCAACTCGAATCCCTGCCCAGAACCGGGGCGGATCACCACATGCGACAGCTGAAATTCTTTGACGGTAAGTAAACGCGCACCGACCGGTAGCTTGACGCGCGAACCGAAAAGACCGAGCAGGTTGGCGTAGTTGAACACATTCAGGGCGGTACCCCAACTCAGCAGGCCCGCTAGCGGCCCGCCGATCACAATCGCCCCGACACCGACGACGGTGGCCGCTCCCACCGCGAAGTACCTGCGCCGCCGCCGCTGAAACCGCTCCCCATACCGCCACGCCGCCATCTCGGGCCGGAGCGGATTCCCAATGCGCACCAGCGTCGTGCCCTCGCGAATACGCGCCAGGCCAACCTGTCCTGTTGAGGTGCGGAGCCGCGTGTCGCGGAAGAGCCGCTCGCACTCTTCGATTGCTTCCCAGCGCGCCTCGAGCGGCGTCAGGTTCCACCGAGCACAGGCGCCGCACACCACCCAGAGCCGCCCTTTCTCCGCATCAAATGCGAGGCGCCGCCCGACCGGAAAAGCCTCGATGGCCTCATTCCGTCCGAGCGGCGCGTGGCAGAATATGCAGGTCCGATACACGACGGGGAGTATACGACCTCCCCGTCGCGGTGGCGCTTTAGCGCTTCGGCGCCGCCTTCACCTTTTGCCGGTGCCGCGCCGCCTTGGCGCGGTTGCCGCAGGTGGACATCTCGCACCAGCGGCGCTTGCCGTTGCGGCTCGCATCGTAGAACACACGCCCGCACCTGGCGTTCGCGCACCTACGCACCCGCGAGAGCTCGCCCTGGACGAGTGCATCCGCCGCCGACTCGATTACCGGCACCAACAGCCCGGCAAACACATCGCCGACCGTGACAAAGCTTCGCACGAAACCGCCGTCGGATCGCGGTTCCACGCGCCGGCTCCCGGCGCTGCGACCCAGGATCCGGTTGATCTCCGAAATCGCCAGCTCTTCCGGCCGACGATCAGGCCCGGTGCCCGCCTCGGCCATTGCGCGGAGCACATTGCGCAGGCGGCGCGCTTCGTGAAGCGCGGCGCTGGCCGCAGTGGGCTGCTGCTGTGCACGGCGGAGCATGGCGTCGGCCCGCTCCAAGTCGAGGACGCGCGCCGCCCCGAGCCAGTTCACGTAGGTGTCAAATGCATCCAGTGCATCGCCCAGCCGCGTGCCGTGCCGCAATGCCCGGTCGCTATTCACAAAGTCGAGCCAGAGGCGCTCACCCACGAAGTGGGTGAACTGATCATGCGGCGCAGGTACGAGGGTGTCGGTGGGATGCACGGCGGTGGTCATGTGGAGTCTCACAGGTTGCGGCGGAGAATCAAGCGGTGCGAGGTCAATCGGGTTCAGGCGTCTCATGCTGTCGCTCCGGATGCGGCGGTGGCGAAGATCCGTTCGGCGTCCGACATCACCGGCGGGCGCGGCGCGCGGCAGAGGAACACCGGATGGCCACTGGAACGGAGGATCTTGTCAGCGACACTCCCCATGAACACGCGCGAGAATCCGCGCCCGTGCGTGGACATCGCCACCAGATCCGGGTCCACATCACGAATCCGGTCGAGGATGGCGCGCGTGGGGTTGGTTGCAACCTCAACGCTCGAGGTGGCGTGAATGCCCACGACCTTGAACTCCTCCACGACACGGTCGAGTTCCAGCTTGGCCATATCGGCGGCCTGGTCGATGCCGAACTTGTCAATGCTTCCGCTCTGCAGACCGTTGAGCACGTCGCCCACCCACGGGGGCGCGACCACGCGGTAGAACTCCACCGAGGCGCCGGCGGCCTGGGCGAGTTCGCGCACATGGGGGAGGACGGCCACGGCCGTTTCGCTGCCGTCGAGTGGCACAAAGATGCGCGCGAAGTTCTTGGGGCGATGGGCGGCTGCCTCAGACATGGCAAGCACCGGGCAGCTGGCGTGGCGGATGATCCCGTCAGCCACGCTCCCGAGCCATTGTGGAGCCCATCCACCGTGACCGTGCGTGGTGCACACGATGGCCCGCGCATCGCGCTCCCTGGCCACCGCGACGACTTCGTCCGCCGGCGATCCCACACGCAGTTCGTGCGTCACGGGCGTACCGACAAGCGGTGCCACGCGCAGCGCTGCCTGCGAGAGCCAGGCCTGAGCCGCTTCGCGCACCTGGGCGTCCCAAGCCGGATCGGGAATGGCCACGGGAGATTCTGCGGCAGCATAGGCGAGCACGGGAACGTGCACGCGCACGAGATGAATGGTGTCCCTGGTGAGCCGGGCGAGTTCGGAGGCCCGGTCGAGCGCGGCTTCGGAGAGCGAAGAACCATCCAGCGGAACAATGATGCAGCGGGTCATACCTGCCTCCCCCGGCGGAATTCTCGACTGGTGGCATCGCGCCACAGCTACCGCCGCCGGCACCCCCATGTTGGTCGGTTGTGACTCCCGAGGGAGTCAGCAAAAGGGAGTAACCTGTGAGAGGGATTGCCTGACACAGCCCCGACAGGCCGCCGTCAGCTTTCGGCGTCGACGGCGCGAAGGCTGGTGTGTTGTGAGGTCCGCTTGCTCAGCCGCTGCAGGCCATCGTACGCCGCGTACTTGAATGCGTCTGAGAGCGTCGGGTAGTTGAACACGCTTTGAATGAAGTAGTCGAGAGTTCCGTTGAAGCTCAGCACGGCGGCGGCGATGTGGATCAGTTCGCATGCGGTTTCGCCAAACACCGAACAGCCAATCAACTGCTGGTCTGCCGTCCGGAAGATGAGCTTCACAAAGCCGTCAAGATCACCGACGATCTGACCGCGCGGATTGATGCGGTAGCTCGACCGTCCGACTTCATATGAAATGCCCTTTTCGCGCGCCGACTCCTCCGTCTCGCCGACCATCGCAATCTCCGGCACGGTCCAGACGGCGTAGGGAACCACGAGTGCCACCTGATTCTTGTACTTGAAATCGAAGGCATGGCAGATGGCGACGCGCGCCTGCTCCATGGACGTCGCGGCGAGCGCCGGATAGCCGATGACGTCGCCGGCCGCGAAGACCGTGGGCACGGTGGTCCGGAAATTCTTGTCGACCATCACAAAACCGCGGTTGTTGGCGCGGACACCGGCCTCTTCCAGGCCGAGCCCCTGCGTGGACCCCACGCGGCCCACGCTGTAGAGCACACAGTCGGCGACGAGTTCGGTTCCGTCGGCCAGCGTTACCACGCCGATGCGTTCTTTGTCGATTCCTTCCGTCCGCACCGCCGTGACCATCGCATTGACGATGACCTGTACACCGAGGCGGCGCGTCATGTCGGCCTGCAGCGCCTCGCTGACTTCGGCGTCGAGTTGCGTGAGGAGGCGTTCGCGGGCATTGATCACCGTGACGCGGCAGCCCAATGCTGCGAAAATACCGGCGTACTCGCAGCCCACGACCCCGCCGCCGATGACAATCATCCGGCCGGGAATCGCCTGCAGCAGCAGCAGGTCGTCACTGTCCACGACCACTTCGCCGTCAAACGGGATCTCGGCCGGGCGCAGCGGGTGTGACCCCGTCGCGAGCAGGATCACATCGGCCGTGAGGCGTCGTGTTTCGGTGTAGCGGGTGACCTCCACCGTATGCCCGTCGATGACCTTGGCGGTGCCCTGGACGACGTCGATGCCGTGCTTGCTGAAGTTCTCATCAATCAGGTGCCACGCCGACTCCACGACCGCACGTTCCCGGTACATGAAGTCGGAGATCGTGATGTTTGGCTTGACGTGGTAATCGATACCGTAGAGCCCCTTCTGTCGGAGCCCAGAGAAAACGAGGGCGGTTTCCCGCAGCGTCTTCGACGGAATCGTGCCTGTGTTGACCGCGGCGCCACCGGGCTTGGGAGCCTTTTCGATGACGCACACTTTCTTGCCGAAATAGGCCGCCTGGGCGGCCCCCTTTTCGCCTGCGGGGCCTGCGCCAATTACCAGCAGGTCGTAGTGGTCGGCCATTGGGGTAAACGGTACGCTGCGGAGGGTGCGCGCACAATGCGCGCAGGCCTATCCAAGTAGACGCACCAGCAGGGGTCCCCGGCACGGCGGAACGGGTGCAGCAGGCTTAGTTTTCACCGACGCAATGGCACCCGACGAACAGACCTACTACCGGAAGGGCTTCGGCCTTGGTGCGGAGGTGCAGGGGACGCTCGCCGCCGATTACAACGGTCGGCTCGTGGACCTGCTGCGCGAGCGCGACTACGCGCTCGAATCGGGGGGTGTGGCGTTGCGGCTGGCGCGGGAGTTCGGCTTCTGCTACGGCGTGGAGCGGGCAGTGGACTACGCCTACCAGACCCGAAAACGCTACCCGGACCGCAAGCTCTTTCTCGCCGGCGAGATCATCCACAATCCGCACGTCAATGCCAAGTTGCGCGAGATGGGGATCACGTTCCTTCCGTCGTCGGAATCGGGATTCGACTACTCGCTCGTACAGCACGAGGATGTGGTCATCCTGCCCGCCTTCGGTGTGACAATCACCGACATCGAGAAGCTCCGCACCCTGGGTTGCATCGTCGTGGACACGACTTGCGGGTCCGTGCTCAATGTCTGGAAGCGGGTGGACACATATGCCCGCGACGGCTTCACTGCGCTCATCCACGGCAAGTACTACCACGAAGAGACGCGCGCGACGGCGTCGCAGGTGGAGAAGCACGCCGGTGGTGCTTACCTCGTCGTGCGCAACATGGAGCAGGGTCGCGAAGTCTGCGACTACATCGAGGGCAAGGGACTGTCCCGCGATGCATTCCTCGCCAAGTACCGGATTCAGGCGAGCCCGAACTTCGATCCCGACGTGCACCTGGCGCGCGTCGGCGTTGCGAACCAGACGACGATGTTGGCCCGCGAGTCGCTGGCAATTGGCGAGGAAGTGGGCAAGGCGATGGAACGCCGGCACGGTGCCCCACACCGCGCCGAGCATTTCCGGACCTTTGACACGATCTGCAGTGCGACGCAGGAGCGGCAGGACGCCGTGAACGAACTGCTCGCCGAGCCGCTGGACGTGATGCTCGTCGTGGGCGGGTACAACTCCAGCAACACGATGTCGCTCGCGGCGATCTGCGCGGAGAAAGTCCGGACATATCATATCGCGGATGCGGCCTGCATTGACCCGGAGACTGGCGCCATCCGCCACT
>JARIET010000209.1 GCA_031127185.1 Gemmatimonadota bacterium
GCTGCCGACGATTGACCACATTTCTGACAAGGCCACAATGGAGATGGCCGTCTCGGCGCCGGCGCACTATCAGGTTGTGTCCAATGGTCGTCGCATCGAGGAGACGGACCTGCCGGGCGGCATGCGACGCACAGTCTGGCGTGAGTCGGTGCCGATCGCCACGTGGCTCTACGTGCTGGGTGTTGCGCGTTTCGCGGTGCAACACGTCGACGACTATCAGGGTGTGCCCATCGAGACGTGGGTGTTCGCGCAGGATCGTGATGCGGGGTTCTACGACTTTGCCGTGCCGACCCGCGACGCGATGGCGTTCTACAGCGAGCGCATCGGGCCATACTCGTATGAGAAGCTGGCCAACGTGCAATCCAACTCGGTTGGCGGCGGCATGGAAGCGGCGTCGGCCATCTTCTACGCACCGGGCAGTGTCGTGGGCGATAGGAATGTGCGCTGGCGCAACGTGATCATTCACGAAGTTGCGCACCAGTGGTTCGGCAATGCCGTAACCCAGCGCGACTGGAACGACGTCTGGCTGAGCGAAGGGTTCGCGACCTACTTCACGTCGTTGTTCATTGAACACGCATATGGTCGTGACGAGTTCGTCGAACAAATGCGGCGGTCCCGGCAGACGGTGCTCGACTTCTACGCCAGGACGCCTGACTACCGCGTGGTGCACGAGAATCTCGATGACATGTCGCGCGTCACGACGTCGATGACCTACCAGAAGGGTGGTTGGGTGCTCCACATGCTGCGGCAGCGCATGGGCGACGACCGCTTCTGGGCTGGCATTCGCACGTACCACCAACGGTTCAAGGATGCCAACGCATCGACCAGCGAGTTCCGTGAGGTGATGGAACAGGCTTCAGGTCAGGAACTTTCGCCGTTCTTCACGCAATGGCTCTACCGGGGCGGCGTGCCAAAACTCACCGGAACCTGGTCCTGGGATTCAGCGGCGAAGACGGTAACAGTCGAGTTACGTCAAACCCAGGCTGCAGAGCCGTTTCGATTGACGGTCGATGTGGGGATTGAGGTGGCCGGTGCGGTGCAGAGGCTCGAGCGCATGGAGATGACCGGCACCGAGGCCCGGGCCACGTTTCGCGCGGATCGTGAGCCGGCCAGTGTTGTGCTCGATCCCAACGTGCGACTGCTCGCAGCTACGGAGTTCTCGCGCCGCGCGCCCTAGAAGTCGAAGCTGCTGAAAATATCGGCGATCGAGTCGAACAGCCCACCAGCCACTTCGCCGACGTTGTCCACCACGGCGCCTGCTGCGTCGCCAACTCCACCGACCATGCCGCTGGCAACGTCGCCGATTCCGCCGCTGAGTGCCGCTTCGGCCACACCCGCCGTACCGGCAGTCGCGACATCGGCTACGGCCGAGCCATGCCCGCCGTGGCTGTGCAAAATCGAACTCCACATCAGCGTGTCGAGCAGGAAGTAGCCACCAAAGAAGCGCTCGGGCGGCTCCGCGACTCCATTCCGCGCAGCAGCGGCTGAGATCGAGCGGTTCCAGATCTCCGCGAGCTCGTTGTTGTCGAACCAGGCGCCGCGACACGATTTGCACACATCGATCTTGAGGCCGTCGTGCTGCACCGGCGTGAGCGGCTTCTCGCACACAGGGCAGTCAAGCACGTTCTTCCAGTCACACGCCGTGCATTTGCTGAGGTTGCGCGCCATGGAGGCGTGGCACGAATGACACTGCATGCGACTCGCGTTCTCGCTGATCTTCACCTTCGCGGCGAGCGCCTTGGGATGCGAACTCCGCAGCAGCTCCACTTCGCCATCGTCAAACCACATGCCGCCGCAACGCGGGCAGTGATCGAGCCAGAGCTCCACATCTCCCTCGGGACGGAGCTTCGTCATCTGCACGCCGAGGCAGACGGGGCAGGGCATGCGCGTCCGCGCGTTGGCGTTGTTCGTGGCGCGTTCAGGCATTGAGGACATCCTTGCTCTCTCCCTTGCCGGGCAACAGCTGAATATCACGGAAGGTGTACACGATCAGTCCCGCGTCGGTGATCTCAATCTCGGCCATTCCGCGCTCGTGCAGTCCGCCGAGTAGCGCCTCGACGGTTGGCATCGGCAGCGCGAGACGCGTGGCGACTTCGACTACGGTGAGCCGTCCCTTGTGCTCCTGCGCGAGCTGCAGCACTTCGGATTCCTGCGTCTGGCGGCGGAGGTCGTCTTTGCGCTGGGCGAAGCCGCGGGTGGACGAGTAGTGTCCGCGAATGAGTGCAATTCCGGCGCCAGCGGGAAGGCCCACGACGAGCAAGAGTGTCGCGATTGATGCTCCTGCGCTCATCGGGCCGGCGTTGAAGAACCCGACGAGCATGAAGAGCGAAATGGCGATCAGGGCGCCGCCACCGAACAGTTGTCCCATAGCGTGAACGTTAGTAGAGGGTGGGCCGTCCAGCCTCACTCTTCCCGGACGAGTGCGCGTAGTTCGCTGAAATCTCCGGCGTCAGCCTGACGAAGTGCGTGGATGTAGCGAGCGCGGACGTCACTCGCCCTCGCAGGGTCGGCCCCCTGCGCCCAAGTGAAGGGCGGTCGTCCCCATTGTCGCAGGAGCAGATCCGTCGCGAGCCTGCCGTGCCGACCGTTTCCCTTCGGCCATGGATGGATGCGGACGATCTCATGGTGAAAACGAACGGCAATCTCATCGACATCGGCGCTCGCCTTCGAACTGGCATCATACTGGGCGTGCGTATTGTCAATGAGATTGCGCATCAACTCCGGCACCTGAGTCCACCGGTGCGGCGATAGGCTCTTGTCACTCTTTCGGTAACCGCCCGCCCACTTCCATGTCATGCCGAACATGCGCCGATGTAGTTCACCCAGAAAAGCGACATCCAATACGTCGCTCCTCTGCCGAGTGCCCCACTCGTGAGCGCTCGCAATGTTGTTGGCTTCCCACTGGTTGAGCTCAGCGCGTGATGTGAGGTGCGGCGGAATGAGACCTTCCGTCTCGTCCTCATCCAGCGGCGTGTTGCCCGGTTCATCGTGAAGGTGCTTCATCCGAAACGTCCTAGTCCCAAAGCTCACGAGCGCGCGTGGTGAGCCAGCGCTCGATAGCCTTGCCCTCATGGAGCGTCGCTTCAACGCCGTCCCCTTGGGCCTCCAATTTCATTGTATGAATAAGCCGGTTGCGCTCCTCGCGGGCTTTTAGCGCAGCCTGGCGCCTCAGGTTCGCTTCCAGCGATGGAGCCGGCACAAACACAAACTTCAGCTCGCAACCCATGGCCTCGGCCGCTGCTTTTAGCCTGGAAACGGAGATCGTCCCGTCGGTCTCACGTCGCTCGAGGGCGACAACTGCTTGCGGAGACACGCCAAGGCGTTTCCCTAGTTGACGCATGGTCATGCCCAGAGACTGGCGGACAGTGCGAATCCAACCACCGCGTGGAGACACCAAAGATGTCATATCTCTAAATCGCGCATCGAGTTGCACGCGCTGAAGTTCGCGCATGTGAGGGTCGTTTTCTTGAGTCATTGAACTTTTATCATCGTATACGGTTATACATGTCTGCCGTAATACAATATATACGTTGGCAATCAGTATGTCTATGGTAACGTATACATTGATACAAACGCACGGCAACGCAAAAAACCCGCCGGTCTTTCAACTCGGCGGGCTTCTTGTTTACCTCAGTCCGGCCAGGCGTCGGCCGGGCGCCGCTGACGGAATTGGCTTCACCACAACCGGCTTCTCATCCAGAATCATCTGGATCCGGTGCAGCGCCGCCCGAAGGTGCAGCTCGGTCGGCTTGTCGCCCGACTTGTTGAGCGCGCGCTCGATCTCCGACTTGAGCGCCTCGAACTGACCGCGCAGATGCGACTTCGCATCCTCCGAGAGCGGAGCCGCCGCCGGACCGCCAAAACCACCACCACCGCCGCCAGGCGCGGCCGGCGTCGTGGGCGGAATCATCTTGGTCTTCATCATTTCGATGTGATCGTTCTGCAGCTCACGACGGAACACGTTGATCACCGTGCTCGCGGCAAAGAGCTCTTCCCAGAGCCCCTTGCGCACGTCGTCGAGCATGGTGTTCAGCGTGTACACCTTGCTCTTATCGGGATTCGTCCCCTCAAGCTCGAGGAGGCGATTCATCCGCGCGTCCTGCATGAGCGTGCCGAGCACGCGCTGCTGCGGCCCGTTGATCCGGGGCACGATTCCGCCCGCTTCCACGCGCTCACTGATGTCCGGGCGCACCAGGTACATCGGCGGCCGGAACACGTTCTCATTCAGGAACTTCACCGCCTCGGCCTGCTTCTCCTTGGGAATCGGGTTGTACACTGAGCCCGTCTGACCGCCCGACTTGTACTGCACTGTGGCACCCGAGACCATCGTCGCGACGTGATTGGCCTCATTGGCCCACTGGCCCACCGTGCGGTTGTACAGCTCCAGCAGATCGGAGTTGTCTTCCATCGGGCTCGTTGCCGCGTTCTTCAGGATGTTCATCACGCGCTCGATGTTTTTGAAGCCGAGCGTCGTGGCCTTCACTGGATCCGCATCGCCGACGGCCTCACTCTGCGTACCAAAGGCGCCATATGCGTTGTTGGCCGAGAAGCGATACCAGGGAATCGAGTCCTGCATGCGCGACCATGACTCGAGCGTCGCGCGCTCTGCATCCGCGGTTCTCGCATTCGGAATCGGCTTGTACCCCCACATGATCGCGTACTTGTCGTAGGGGCCAACGGTCGGCAGGAGGTACTGCACCGGAATCTTGTCTTCCGGCTGCGCCACGTAGTTGAAGCGCGAGTAGTCCATGATGCTCGGGCTGTGGCCCATCTTCGCGACCCAGGTTGGGCTACGGAGACTGTCCACGGGATACGTCGAGCTGCCGATCTGATCGTGCTGCAGGCCGAGCGTGTGTCCGATTTCGTGCGCCACAACGAACTGCACGAGGCGACCCATCAACGAATCCGGCATCGGCAGCTTCTGGGCGCGCGGATCGAGCGGAGCAACCTGCGTGAAATACCACGAGCGCTGCAGGTTCATGATGTTGTGGAACATGCGCACCGAGCCGTTGAGAATCTCGCCCGTGCGCGGGTCGTGCACGTGCGGGCCGACGGCATTTTCGGTCGTCGACGGCAGCCACCGAATCATGGTGTGGCGGACATCTTCCGGCGACCAGTCGGGGTCCTGCTCCGGCGACGGCGGATCTGCGGGAACGATGCCATCCTTGAATCCGGCGGCCTCGAACGCCGTCTGCCACTCCACGATGCCGGCGCGCACGTACTT
>JARIET010000210.1 GCA_031127185.1 Gemmatimonadota bacterium
GGGTCATCAGTACCGAAACCGCCACCGAGTGTCACCCGCTGCGTGAGGGTGAAGTTCACCTGCCCCCAATACCCTGTGGAGTGAACCGGCTCGCCGTTGGTGTCGAAGAGTTGCCCAATCGCGCCGCCGCCAAGCCCCCTCATGCCGTCGCCGGTGTACCACTCGCCGCGCAGTTCGACATGCGAGTTGAGCGGGATTTTTCCGTCCGCCGCGAAGGCGAACCCCTCGCGTTGGTTGGACGAATTCGGCCGCACAAACCAACCCCCGTGCGCGCTGACGCCAAAGGACCCTGCCATGGCATCGCTGCCCCAGCCCACATGGGCTCGGCCTTCGACAAAGGGCCTCCGTGAGCGTTCCGCCAGATCAAGGTCGGTATCAAACGGCCCCGCCGCTTCGCCGCTCGTGGGTGCGAGTACGGCCCCGGCAATGCCGACGCGTGTGTTGCCCGATGTCTCGAGCGTGAGGCGCGCCTGCGGCAACCAGAGCCAAAGGTTACCTGCGGAAGTGAAGCCGGGAGTTCCGATTGAAGCCAGGCTCACCGGATTGAGCGGGCTCATCAACGGTGACTCCTGCCCGACCATCAGCTCCGCGTTGGGCCATTTCAGTGTCGCGCGTGCGACGCGCATGCGAACGAGCGGGAAGGTGCGCCCTCCCGAACTCGGCTGCTGCCCACCAAAGAAATCGACGTCGAGTCCGCCGTCAAATGACGCGCCGAGCACGTCTGGTGCACTGACGGCAAATCCAAGTGTGGTCTGTCGAATGGCCATTCCGGCGCCGCCCAGCGGCACGCCAGTATTGGTGTCCGGGCGCACGAACGTTGGGACGTCGGCGTTGTTGACCCGGCGCGTGTTGGAGAACGCGTGCATCAGTACGCGTCCATTGAGTTCCATCGTCATCCGGGACCGGGTTTGCACGCCCGATTGGTCGCCCAGTTGTTGCCTAAGCAGGGCGATTGCCTCCTCCGCGCGCTCCAGACGTGCCGCAATACTGTCGCGCGACGTACGGGCCGTGTCCTGTGCTCCAAGGGGGGTGACTTGGGTCACAAGGGCGACCAGAACGACGGCAAACAGCGGGTTCCGGGCGCTTGACCCGGTCGCCCGGGCGCTCTCATAGTTGCAGATTGGTGTACGACGGGAAACCCGAGGAATGACGATGCGATTCATACGAGTGATGGCGGTGGCGGTTCTGGGGCTGGCGACCGGAGTGCTTGGTGGGCCGGAGGCATATGCCCAAGGGACGGTTGCGGGGCGCGTTTCGATACAGGAAAAGGCCGGGGAAAAGACCTCGGATTTCGGGAACACGGTCATCTACCTCGAGCCGAAAGTGGGCGCGGCCAAAGTGACGGAGTCAAAGGTTCAGATGGCCATAAACGGGCGTAACTTCGCCCCGCGCGTACGGGTGATCCCGGTGGGATCGACCATCGACTTCCCGAACCAGGATCCCTTCTCGCACAACGTTTTTTCCACCACTGCTGGTGCGCTCTTCGACTTGCAGTCCTACGGCAGCGGCATCAGCAAATCGAATCAGTTCAAGAAGGCGGGGGCGTTCGCGATCTACTGCAATGTGCACGCAAAAATGACGGGTCACGTGGTGGTGGTATCCACGCCGTGGTTTGCGCAGGCTGGCAACGACGGTCGCTGGGAGATCGCCAAGGTGCCGGCGGGGAAATACACGATGACCGTCTGGCATGAGCGGGCAAAGCCGGTGACAACGGACATCGACGTGCCTGTCGCTGGCCTCGCCGCGCTCGAGCCGAAGCTCGACGCCAGTGGTTTCAAACAAGCACCCCATCTGAACAAGTTCGGCAAAGCATACGCCGGCGTCGTCTACTAAGACCTTTCACCAAGACATTCGTGGCCACACGCGGGCTTTCGCTCAGCACCAGAATTTTCGCCAGCACTGCCGCCGTCGTGGCGGCCGTGCTCGGCGTGACCCTCTTCTTCACGTCGCGCCAGGCTGCCGCTACGGCCGATTCCACGGTCAATCGGTCGCTCGCGCAGGCCACGGACCAGATTGCCACGCAGCTCGACGCGCGCCGGCGCGCCCTCCAGCAGACGGCGGAGATTTTCGCCAAGGACCCGAACTTCCGGTCGCTGGTGCAAAGCAAGACGAAGCTGGCTGACCTTCTCGACCAGTCGATCGAGGCGCAAGAACGCATCGGTGCCGATTGGGTGCAGATCGTGGACGAGTCGGGAATCCGGCTCGCCAAGAGCGATGAGCCGGGCGCCTCGCCGGACACCTTGGGCGGTGCCCTTATCGGTGGTGCGCTCACCGGGAGCGCGACGATGGGCTACGGGATGACACCAACTACCGGGCTTTTTCAGGCCGTGGCGATACCGGTGACGATTCCCGCCGGCGCACAGGAAAGCGTTATCGGCGCACTGATGGGCGTGCGTGCAGTGGACTCGGCATTCGCGCGATCGGTGAAGGCGGCGTCGCCCGACTCTATCGACGTGGCATTCTTTGTGCTGGATTCAGCCGGCCCCAGGGTGGTCGCCAGCACACTGGCCGGAGGCGACGAGCTCAAGACGCTGATCCTTTCCATGCCGTGGCCCACGGACGAGCCAACTGCCGACGCGGCGGCTGACACGACTCCGCACGCTCCGATGCGCGCACGCGCGGAGCTCGGTGGGGTGGAGTATGTGGCGCTGGGCGCGCCGCTCCGCACCGCGGCAGGCTCGCTGGTGGGCGGCGTGGTGGTGTTCCGCAATCGCGATGCAGAGTTCGCCGCGTTCCTCCGGCTGGAGCAGACGATCGTTCTCTGGGGTGGTGTAGGCCTTGTTGTCGCGGGCCTTCTCGCCTTTGGCATCGCGCGTCAGATCACGCGACCGGTGCTCGCGCTGGTCGCGGCTACGCGGCGTGCGGCCGATGGTGATTACACGGCGGACATCAACGTGGCGGCGAGCGGGGAAGTGGGTACGCTAGCCGACGCATTCCGGAAAATGCTCGCCGACCTTCGCGAAAAGCAGGCGCTCGTGGAATTCCTGAGCGCGGGGAACACCGACGCGAAGACCGTGCAAATGAGCGTCGCCAACGCCCCGACCATGGCGATGCAGCTTCAGGCGGGTGGCATCGCGCCGGGAATGACCTTCGCCCTGCGCTACGAGGTGAAGGAAATGCTTGGCGTCGGCGGGATGGGAATGGTGTTCAAGGCCGTGGACACGGAACTCGGCGAAGTCATCGCCATCAAGACCCTCAAGCAGGAAATGCTCGGCGAGGATCCGAGTGCGTTGGAGCGGTTCAAGGGTGAGATCCGCCTGGCGCGCCGCATCTCCCATCGGAACGTCGTGCGTACGCACGACCTTGGCGAAAGTGGCGGCGTCTATTTCATCACCATGGAATACGTCGAGGGGCGCTCGCTCAAGGATCTCATCCAGTCACGCGGCAAGTTGCCGGTGCCTGTGACGTTGACGGTGGCCAAACAACTCTGCCGGGCGTTGGAAGTCGCGCACGACGAAGGCGTGATTCACCGCGACATCAAGCCGCAGAACATGGTGGTGCAGCCGGACGGCGTGCTCAAGGTGATGGACTTCGGCATCGCGAGGCTTGCCAAGCGGAAAGAAGGGGTGACACAGGCGGGAATGGTAGTTGGCACGCCGGAATACATGGCACCCGAGCAGTTGATGGGCGAGGACATTGATGCCCGAGCCGATCTGTACGCGGTGGGCTGCGTGCTCTACGAATGCCTGACCGGAAAAACGCCGATCACGGCCGACACACCCATCACGTTGATTGCGCGAGTGCTCGAGGATGTGCCGATGGAGCCGCGCATCGTGAATGGCGAAGTGCCCGAGGCATTGAGCGCGCTCGTGATGAGTTGCCTCAGCAAGAAACCCGAGGGGCGGCCGCAAACAGCAGCCAAGTTGCACGACCTGATCGACGCGATCGGTTAGTCGGCGTCGCGCGGCTGTTACCCGCTCGGTGAATTCCGTTACGTGGCATGGTCGACGCGGGCGCACGCGTCCCAGACGTAGCGCCACCGATACAAACCCGGAACAGCGGCGTCCCTGGTTCGATAAGGGCCTGGGTGATGCTTCCCGTTGCAGGGGCGGCGTTCACCCAACCTATCGATCACTCCGGAGCTCATTCCAATGACTGGCAGCATCACCATCTCTCTGTTCGCCGCGGCACTCGCGGCTACATCACCTCTTCATGCGGCGCACGACGCCGCGGTTGATTCCACTCGCGTCATCGTGCGCGCAGCGTCGGTCACGACGGACTCGATCCGCATCGCAGAGTCGTTGCGTCGAGCGTCGTCGTATGCGGCGGCCGGCCGTATGGCCGAGGCTCGCCGCGAGTATCGGTCGCTGATCTCGATTGAGCGAGCCGAGGGCAGCGTCCCCTCGCAGGCGCTCTGGTTGCTCGCGAATGCCTACTTCGCCGATGACAACTTGTCGGATGCCGCGAGCACGTTGGATCGGCTTGCCGACGACGCGCGCGATTTCATCGACCCCGCGACTGAACTCCCCGCACGACTGGAGGCCGCCATCCTCTGGGCCAAAGTCCGCCGGTTTGATCGTGCGCGCGACGGTCTCGCCCGTGTTCGGCTGCTGCTGCGCTCGCCAGCCATCTCCGCGACGCAGCGCAGTTGGGCATTGAGCCGGCTCGGCGAGTAGCTGTGAAGATGAAATACGAACGGGGCGGCGCGCATTCTCGCGCCGCCCCGCAGTTGTCGCCCGCCAAAGCGACACGTGGTCGCTAGGAACAGGTTCTCGGCCTGAGCGCTGCAGCACCACCCGCAGGCGCGCGAGTGACCTCCAGGTACTGCACCGTGGTCGGCAGAGTCGGCGCGAGGGTGATGGAAACCAGAAGATTCCCGCGCTCGCACTCCAGTATCCACTGCCCGCGCAGCGCATTCTCCACATAGGCAAAGCCGGCAGGCGCCCTGCAGCTGCCCACGCGCTCCAGGTGCGCGGCGATCTCCGCGCTGCGCCGGTCGGCAGAGCGATCGAGAAACAGGTTGTCGGCGGCGAGTGATTGTGCGAGTGCTGCATCCCACTTCATTACAAGCCGGGTCACCTGCTCACGCGCGGCATGTAGCGCGGGTGACGCCTTTGCCATGCGCGGTTCGAGGGCTCCCGCGCGCGCAAATACTTCCAGCGCTGCGTCAATCGGCGCGCCCCAGCCAGCATACGTGCGATTGCCAAAGGCGATGATGCCGACGCCGTAGTCCGGAAGCCAGCGCATCTGCGAACCAAATCCCGGC
>JARIET010000211.1 GCA_031127185.1 Gemmatimonadota bacterium
GTGATCGTGCCAGCAAGATCCTGCAGCGGAGAATACGACGTGCCCGCAAGGTCGCCCGTTGGCGTTCGCGCCAGATTCACGAAGGGCGATCGCGCCCCCTGCGCCGATGTCGGAAGCCCCGGCGCCTTGGTAGGATCGACGGGCACTTCCGGCACTACCGGTGCCGCGGCCGCCGGCTTCGCCGCCTGCCCCCCCTGCGCGTCTGCCGTTGCCACCTGCGCCAGCAACGCGCCGCCCAACGCGCCCGCCGCACCCGTGAGCAGTTCACGCCTCGTGAGGCCGGGGTCGGAATCCGCCCGGCCCCCCTCGTCCCCCAACGTCCCGTTGTCACCCGTTTTCGTGTTCATATATGGCGTGGAGAGTAGTAGATCGCGTCCGGTCGCGCTAACGCGCCGCACGGACCGTGCGGATGGCCATCCGAATGCCGGGCCACACATTCAGCGCGGCCAACCGTGCCCCCTCCGCCGTTGGATGGATACCATCGCCCTGGTTGTACTTGGCGACGCCGCCCACGCCCTCGAGAATGAACGGCAGTAGTGTCACTCCACTTTCCACCGCCACCCGCGCGAAGAGTTCGTGGAAGGCCTTGGTGTACATCGGCCCCATGTTGGTGGGCGCCTCCATTTGAACGAGCAGGATCTGCGCGTTGGGGTTCGACGCGCGTGCCTTGGTGATAATGCCTTTGATGTTCGCCGCAGTGGTGTCGTAGTTCAGGCCGCGCAGGCCGTCGTTTGCGCCAGTCTCGACGACGATGATGTCATAGCGTTCCTTGAGCAACCAATCGGCACGACGCAGCGCCCCCGCCGACGTCTCCCCCGAAAGCCCGGCATTGGCCACTTGAATGGGCAACCCCGCCGAATCGGCGAGTTGCATGATCACGGCCGGCCAGCTCTCCATGGTTGGGTCGGCCAGACCGAGACCTGCCGTGAGGCTTGTCCCAATGAAGAGCGCCTTGGGAGCGTCATTCGCGGGTTCTGCCGCCGCAGGCGTTGCCCCACCCTTGGACACGGTGGTTGATTCCACCGGTGCTGCGGCGCTCGCGCCCGCACCGGCCTTGGGCTCTCCCGGCCCACACGCTGCAACCATCGCCAGTCCCGCCCCGTACAACACAAATGCTGGTCGCATCCAATCTCCAGAAAGAATATCCGAGCGGCGCCGGCACCCTCGCCGTCCTCAAACACGTCACCTTCACGATACCCCAGGGATCGCTGGTCGCGATCGTCGGGCCGTCGGGAAGCGGCAAGACGACCCTCCTCGGCCTCCTTGCCGGACTCGACGTCCCCTCGTCCGGCTCCGTCTCGCTCGACGGCGTCGACCTGACCCGGCTCTCGGAAGATGACCGCGCGCGCCTCCGTGGTGAGAAAGTTGGGTTCATCTTCCAAACGTTTCAATTGATCCCCACGCTCACGGCCCTGGAGAATGTCCAGGTGCCGCTCGAACTGCGCGGTGAAGCCGGAGCGCCCGAACGGGCCCGCTCCCTGCTCGACCGCGTCGGGCTCGCCGGACGAATGGATCACTTCCCGTCGCAGCTCTCCGGCGGCGAACAGCAACGGGTCGCCATCGCCCGGGCGTTCTCCAACTCGCCACGCATCCTGTTTGCTGATGAACCGACGGGCAATCTCGATGGCGTCACAGGGGCGAAGATCGTTGAATTGCTCGAGTCGCTCAACCAGTCGTCGGGAAGCACGGTGGTCATCGTCACGCACGACATGACGCTCGCCGAGCGCGCCGGCCGGATCATCCGGCTCCGCGACGGCGCCGTGGTCGAGGACCGGAGCAAGGACGGAGCGCCGACGGTCGCAACTGCGCCGGCCGCCGCCGAGTCGCCCGCAATGGTCGCCCGGTGACCGGAGCGTCGCGAAACCGCTGGCGTTTCATCGCCAGCCTGGCCTGGCGCGAAAGCCGCACCGCACGCCGGCGCCTGTTGCTCTACATGTCGTCCATTTCGCTCGGCGTGGGCGCGCTTGTGGCCATCGATTCGATTGCCGACAACGTGCGCAGCGCCGTGCGCGCGCAGGCGCGCAGCGTGATGGGAGGCGACGTCTCGTTCAGTGCGGACGCCCGATTCCCGGACTCACTGCGCACCATCCTCGACTCCATCGGCGCAGCGGGCGAGGCCAAGGTCGGCACTGCGGTGATCTTCACGTCGATGGCCTACGCGCCGCGGACGCAGCAGACGCGGCTCTCGCAGGTGCGTGCGGTCGGCCCAACATACCCGCCCTTCGGCGACGTCACCTCCGAGCCGGCGAATGCCTGGGCGCAGATGCAGGAGCGGCAGGCCGCGCTGGTAAGTCCGGCCACGCTCATTGCCCTCGATGCCAAGGTTGGCGACACCCTCTCGATCGGGTACGCGCAGTTCGAGATTGCCGGGACCACGAACTCTGTGCCCGGTGATCCGGGACTCCAGTCGGCGATCGGTCCGCGCATTTTCATCGGCGAGAAGTTCGTCGCGAGCACGCAGCTGCTGGGATTTGGCAGCCGCGCCGATTTCGTGACGCTGGTGCGCCTTCCCGACGGCGTGCAGAGCCCCAAGTGGGTGGCGCCATTCCGTCCCAAGTTTCAGGACGCGCACATCCGCGTCCGCACGGTGGTCCAGCAGGAACAGAACATGACGGAGGCGATCGGACGCCTCTCCGATTTCCTCGGCATCGTGGGCATGATCGCGCTGCTCCTCGGCGGCATCGGCGTGGCCAGCGGCGTCAACGCCTTTGTGAATCGCAAAGTCGACACGGTGGCCGTGCTGCGATGCATCGGAGCCACGGGGAGCCAGGTGTTGGCCATCTATGTCGCCCAGGCGGCGCTGATGGGCCTCGCGGGCGCCGCGATCGGCACCGCCATCGGCATCGGCATTCAATTCGTGTTGCCGCTGGCGCTCAAGAACACGCTGCCGCTCGATGTCACGGTGCAGATCGTGCCGCGGGCGGTGGGACTCGGACTCGCGATCGGTGTCTGGGTCGCACTGATCTTCTCGCTTAGGCCGCTGCTCGCGCTCCGGCGTGTGTCCCCGTTGCAGGCGTTGCGGCGCGACGCAGCCGCGCTGGAACGCCAGCGGCTGCGTGACATCCCCTCGCACCTCGTCAACATCGCACTCGTGGCAAGCGTCGTCCTGCTCGCCGTTGCGCGCTCCGAGACCTGGATGCGCGGTGTGATGGTGGCCAGCGGCATTGGCGTCAGCCTCATCCTTCTGTGGGCGAGCGCCTCCTTCCTGTCCGTCATTGCGCGTCGCATGGTGGCGCGACGTTTGCCGTACCTGATGAAGCAGGGCGTGGCGAACCTGTACCGCCCGGCCAACCAGACGCGATCAGTCGTGCTCGCGCTCGGCTTTGGAGCCTTCCTCGTCAGCACACTCTACCTCGTGCAGTCGAACCTGCTCAAGCAGTTCGAGATCTCAGCCGACGCGGCCCGCGGCAACCTCGTCTTCTTTGATATTCAGGAAGACCAGCGCGTGGCCATTGACTCGATCATTCGCGGCGTGAACGAGCAGGCGATGGGCGCCACGCCGATCATCACCATGAAGATCAAGGCCATCAACGGACGGACGCCAGAGGCCTGGGCGGCGGCCAATGCGATTCCGCCGCGAAACTGGGCGCTGCGTCGTGAATACCGTTCCACGTACCGCGATACGGTTGTGCCCACCGAGAAGGTGCTCACGGGTGAGTGGTTCCCCACCGCGCCGGCGAATGCAGCCGATTCGATCCCGGAGATGTCACTCGAGACTGAAGTGGCCACGGAACTGAACGTGGCCCTTGGCGACACCATCACCTGGGACGTTCAGGGCGTGCCGGTGCGCGCGCGCATCACCAGCACGCGCGAAGTGAACTGGGGCCGGTTCGAACCCAACTTCTTTGCCGTGTTCCAGCCGCGCGCGTTGCTGGAAGCCCCGCGGATGTACGTGCTCGTTGCGGCCATCTCCAGCGACACCGTCATTGCGCGCATCCAGCGCGATGTCGTGCAGCGCTACCCGAACGTCTCCAGCGTGGACCTCTCACTCGTGCGCAACACGATTGGCCAGATCATTGGGCGCATCACGCTCGCCGTGCGCTTCCTCGCGCTCTTCAGCCTGGCCATGGCTGTTCCGGTGCTCTTCAGTGCAGTGGCAGCCACGCGGCGAGACCGCCTACGTGAGGGTGTGCTCCTCAAGACGCTCGGCGCCACCCGCGCACAGATCGGACGCATCCTGCTTGCGGAGTATTCGCTGCTGGGCATGCTGGGAGCGCTGACCGGGATGCTGCTGTCGTTCGCCGGCGCATGGGGGCTCGTCACGTTCGTCTTCGAGGGTACGTTCTCGCCGGCGATCCTGCCCGCCTTCGCCATCGCCAGCGTGATGATGGTGCTCGCCGTCGCCATCGGCCTCTCGACGGGGCGCGAAGTGTTCCGCGAAACACCGATGGCCGCCCTGCGAGAGTCCTAACCGGCTGGTGGGGCCGCCGTCGGGGGCGTTACCGGACGCGCGCGAACGCGACGCGCACGGTGGCCGGCGCGTCGCCGGTCCCGAGCAGCGCCTTGACCTCCACGACCTGGGATGCATAGCCGGGCCCCGACAGATCGAGAAGCGTGAAGCCTCCGCCGACCATGGACGCGACGCCGACAATAAAACTGCCGAACGAACGCTGGCGTGGCGCGAAGGGATTGCTCCGATTGTAAATCAGCACCGAATTTGATGCGTTCTCGCAGGGGCCCATATCCACACACATCCCGAGCCACATATCCGGGTAATTCCACGAGCGCATCTGCAGGCGGTCATTCTGCGGCGTGTAGCCGCCGACATCGTCCAGATAGGCGGCGATTGACCACTCGCCGAGGGACTCTTCCCACCGGCGCCCCGTGCGCACTTCCACGTTGGCGACACCGGTGACCACGCTCGTGGTAAGATCGCGGAAGAATTGCGCTTCGTTGGCCGCAAAATGGTCGGCGGCCCAGCGCAGGAACGACCAGGCACCGGCGTAATAGTTGAAGTTGCCGGTGAAGCCGCGCCCCAGCGGCGAATAGATCTCCGGGCCGGTCATGTATGAGTAGAGCGCGTCAAAATGGCGCAGCATCAGGATGGGTCGGTTGGCGCAGGGCACGGCGGCAAGTTCAAACCGAATGTCACACCCGATCGACGCGGCATAGCCGGTGTTGGCCCGCGGCGCAGTG
>JARIET010000212.1 GCA_031127185.1 Gemmatimonadota bacterium
GCTGCGTGTATTGGGCCAGCGGCGTGAGGCGAGCGTTGCCCGTGGTGCGCGCACTCCAGAGTGGGAGAATGGCGAGCACGGCCGTGCCGCAGGCAACACCAATGGCCAGATGGCGCACGCGTCGGGGGCGCAGGTCACCGGTCGCACGCCAGATGTCGGCAAGCACCAGCAGGCCAACCGGAATCGCGAACACGAACATCGTCGCGGGGCGCGTGATCGCGCCGAGCCCGGTGGCCAGCGCTAGCGTCACCATCCATGACAGCCTGTGGGTCGCGCGCCATTCCAGCAGCGCCCACCAGGCGAGCAGCCAGGCGAACGATGTGGTGATCTCCGAGAAGTACGACGCCCGAAAACGCAGATTCCCGAACGTGCTCACCCAGAGCACAAATGTCAGCGACGCGGTATACGGACTGCTGACGCGACGCGCCAGCAGAAACACGAGCGCTCCACTGGCGGCCGAAAGCGCCAACGGCAGCAGCCAGGGAAGGCCAATCGCAAACCCGGCTGCGATCGCCATCGCATGGCCTGGCCAGTACTTGGCCGCGTACACCGGCGACACCAGCACATAGAGTTGTTCGAAGAACTCCGGTAACGGCGGCGCTGGTTGCGACCAGCCCAGCGCGGCGAACTGCTGGGCCTGCATCCAGTAGGCCCACTCGTCGTGCATCAGCGGAAGATGTGAGACAGAGTCCCAGGTGAGCATCACACACGCGGCCGTGATCAGCGCACAGGTGATCGGCGCGTTCCACGGATGCGGCGTCGGAGAAGCTGGCCGGCTCGTGGCGCTCACTCTTCCTGGTACACCATCTCCAGGTTCACATCCCAGAGGTTGGAGTCGTCGGCTTGCCCAGCGATGATGTTGTCCACCGCGAGCATCGCTGTAAGCATGGAATGATCCTGATTGTTGTATCGGTGCATGCCGTTACGCCCGATGCAGAACAGATTGGGCACCGAGTTCACCCAGGCCCGCACTTCGCCGAGCCGGTCGTAGGTGCCGAAGTAGGCCGGATACGCCTTGGGCATGCGCAGTACGCATCCGTCGATCACGTCGCGCGCCTGTGCGAATCCCACCTGCTCCAACTCGCGCGTGCCGAGCGCAACGAGATCCGCGTCAGCGGTGTGCCACAGGGCGTCGGTGTCGTTCAAGAAGTATTCGAGCCCTATCCAAACGGTGTGGGCAGGATCGGCCACGAGGTAGGGACTCCAGTTGTTGAACACCTGGATTCGCCCGACTTGCACGCTCTCATCCTGCACGTAGATCCAGTTGTCACGCACCATGGCCTGCGGCGAGCGTCCCTTCTCACGCACATGCAGGCGCCTGAGCAGCAGTCCGACCGTCAGAAAATCCCGGTACTTGAGTCCATCTGCCACCTCTCGCACAGGCGCAGGTGGCGGCGGCGAGGTCCCTGCCACCAGATCGCGCACGGGCATGGTCGAGAAGAAGAAGTCGCAGGGCATCTCTTCACGCTGGCCCGTGGCGCAGTCCTCGACGGTGACCCGCGACACGCGATTGCCCTCGAGCGTGACACCCGTCACGCGCGCGCCGTGCCGCACGGTTCCGCCACACTCGGCAACCTGGCGCTCGACCACCTCCCATACCTGGCCCGGCCCGAACTTGGGGTAGAAGAAACGAGTGATGAGCGAGGTCTCGCGGGTTCGCTGCTGCTTGGCGAAATCACTCGACAGCAGGTCGCGCACCGCGTGCGTCACCGCGCGCGTCAGCGACAAGCCCTTGATGCGCTGTGCACCCCAGTCGGCGCGGATCTCCGCGCACTTCACGCCCCAGACTTTTTCGGTGTAGCCGCGAAAGAAGGTCTCGTAGAGGCGCCGACCAAACCGATTGGTGAAGAAGGCGTCGAGATACGTCTCGTCACGCAACGGAAACAGCCGAGACTTGATGTAGCTCAGCCCGATCAGCGCCGTGTTGATCAGTCCGAGGCGCCACGCCACCAACAGCGTGATTCCCAGCGGGTACGGGAAGAAATTCTCGCGCCAATAGATGCGCGAAAGCCGTGGGCGCTGGAGCATCACGGCATCCACGCGCTCCGGATCGGGGGCCGGCCCGCGCGATTCCTCCACGCGGGCGCATCCATCCTCGCCAGGAACGAGCCGTCGCACCATCGCCTCGGCCGCGAACTCCACGTCGTGCGCCTGCGTGGCGTCGTCCGACGCGGGCGCGCCCTGACGCGGCAGGATCGAGAACCACCACTCCATCACCCGCTGACTCTTGGAGAAGAACCGGTGTCCGCCGATGTCGATGCGGTTTCCCTTGTACGTGAACGTCTGCGCGATACCGCCCGTCGCCAACGTCGGCTCGATCACGATTGGGATGATGTCCGTGCGGGCGAGCAACTCCCAGGCGGCTGTGAGGCCGGCGGGGCCAGCGCCCGCGATGATGGCCACCCGGCGCTTCGGCGTTGCCTCGCTCACGAAAGGACCAGCTTCAATCCCGCGATGGCGAGCACCACGGCGAGCAACTGCTTGATCGCCGTGACCTCGAGCCGGCGTGCGCCTGTGTACGAACCAAGCGCTCCGCCTACCACAGCGACGCCTGCAAACGAAAGCGCGAAGGCCGGAAACGTGCGCGTGGCACTGAAGTTCCCGGCCAGCCCGGCCAGCGAATTCACAAGAATGAAGAGCGCCGACACCGCCGACGCCTGCTTCGTCGCGGCCCAGCGCAGGAAGATCAGCAGCGGCGTCAGGAAGATCCCGCCGCCCGTGCCCGTTAATCCGGCGAGCATCCCAAGCCCGCCGCCGATCGCGATCGCAGGACCGGTCGCGGGTCGGCTCAACTCACCGTCGGCCGACGGTTTGCGGATGAATTGGATCGCCGACGCCAGCAGTACGACCCCAATCAGCACCTTCAGCCAATGTGTCGGCAGGGTCAGATAGCCGCCGATAAACGCCATCGGCACCGCGAGCACGGCAAACGGCCAGAACAGGGGCCACGAGAAGTGCCCGGCGCGCGAAAACTGGGCTACGCCGATCGCGGCGACCAGGATGTTCAGCACAAGCGCAACCGGCCGAATGACCTCTGGCGCGTAACCGAACAGACTCAGCACGGCGATGTAGCCGGATGCACCCGCGTGACCGACCGCGGAATACAGGAAAGCGACGACCAGGATCGCCCCACACACCAGCAGAAACTCCCCGGTCGGCATCCGCGTATATTCGGAGCGCGCCCCCCCACATACAAGGGAGTACATGAGCGACCTCGCCCTCGAAATCCGGGCGGTCTCCAAGCGCTACGCCGAACATACGGCCGTCGACGCGTTGTCCCTCGCCGTGCCAAAGGGGACGGTCTACGGACTCCTCGGCCCAAACGGCGCTGGAAAGACCACCACGATTCGCATGGTGCTGAACATCATCGCGCCCGACGAGGGCACGATCTCGGTCTTCGGCACCTCCAATACGGACCGCAATGTCATTGACAGGCTCGGATACCTCCCCGAGGAACGCGGCCTGTACAAGAAGATGGTCGTGCGACGTGCCCTGCGGTTCCTCGCGGAACTGAAGGGCCTTACCGCCAAGGAAGCCGACCGCCGGATTGAGTACTGGCTCGACCACCTCTCGCTCCGCACGGCGGAGAAGGACTGGGGCAGCGCCAAGGTCGACGAACTCTCGCGAGGCATGCAGCAGAAGGTGCAGTTCATCGGCACCCTGCTGCACGACCCCGATCTCGTCATCCTCGACGAGCCGTTCAGCGGACTTGACCCGATCAACGCACAAGCGCTCAAGGACACGGTTGTGGACCTGAAGAAGCGCGGCAAGACCGTGATTTTTTCGACGCACCTCATGGACAATGCCGAACGACTCTGCGATTCCGTTTGCATCATTGCGCGCGGCAAGAAGGTCCTTGACGGCACGGTGGCTGGCGTGAAGGCCGATCATGGGACGAACAACGTGGCCCTGGGCGTCGCCGGCGGCCGCGAACGCATCGCTGAGCTCATCAAGGATCAGGGACTGGTCGACCGCGTGGACGACCAGAACCGCTTCTTTGAGCTGGCGCTCAAGCGCGGTGCCGACCCACAGGCCATCCTGCGTTCCATCGTGGCGGCCGGCGTAGACGTGCAGCGATTCGAACTCGTGCAGCCCTCACTGCACCAGATTTTCCTCGAAAAAGTCGGCGCGACAAACATCGAGCCGGGGATGACCGGTCATGGTTAATGCCAACAAGCTGATGGCCGTGGTCAAGCGCGAGTACCTGGAGCGCGTGCGCAACAAGTGGTTCGTCATCGGGACAGTGCTTGGACCAGTCTTCCTGCTGGGAATGATGGTTCTCCCCGGCCTGATGACGGTCAAGAACATGCGCGCGGCGCAGATCACCGACTTCCACGTTCTCGATGCCACCGGAACCGGGTTGGGACAACGCATCGCCACCACGCTCCGCGAGCGGGCCGAACGCGACCCGGCGCGCGTGGCGCTCGGCGATTCCGCTGCACCCTTGGCGCTGACAAGAGTGCTGCCGATTGTCATCGCGGACCTCGCGGCGGCGGAGACCACCGCGACGCAGGCGGTGATGGCCGGCGCCACTCGCGGCTACCTCGTGCTCGACACCGCGACCATGACAAGTGCGCGGGCCCGCTATGCGGGCAAGAACGCGTCGTCGCTGGGTGAGATGGAGCAGATTGAGGCCGCCCTCCGCACCGCGCTGCTCGGGCAGCGCCTTGAGGCGGCCGGCATCTCCGGATCACGCGCCGACTCACTCACGCGGCTTCGCGCCAACATGGAGACGGAACGCATCACATCGCGCGGCCGGGGCGGCTCCGGATTGGCGGGATTCTTCGTTGGATTCATCATCGCATTCCTGCTCTACATGATGATCCTGCTGTATGGACAGAACATCATGCGTGGCGTGCTGGAAGAAAAGACCACGCGCGTGGCTGAGGTCGTCATCGCCAGCATTTCTCCGGAAACACTCCTCGCCGGCAAGGTGATCGGCGTCGGCGCAGTCGGCCTGACCCAGCAATTGGTTTGGCTCGCGTTCGGCATCGCCGGGTCCGCGTACGGCCTCGGCGCCGCAGCTGCATCGGGCATCAATGTCTCCCTGCCCGAATTCACTGCGTTCCAGGCCGTGACGCTGATTCTCTTCTTCCTGCTGGGCTACACGTTTTACGCCTCGATCTTCGCTGC
>JARIET010000213.1 GCA_031127185.1 Gemmatimonadota bacterium
CTGAGTTGGCGCACGAGCAGGAGGTCATCGAGCAGGTCGAGGTAGGTCCCAACCGTGGGCGCACTCACCTCGAGGCTGGCCGCGAGTCGCGCCTTATTCAACGGGGTTCCTTGCAAGTGTGCCAACATGCCCCAGAGTCGTCCAACGGCCGCTGCGGGGAGTCGTGGGGCGAACATGGGCACGTCGCGTTCGATATAGCTGCGAACGAAGTCCTCGCGCCAACGCAGGCTGTCGCGGTCAGTTGCGGCGAGGAGGCTGGTGGGAAATCCACCGCGGATCCAAAGCGAATCAATGTCGGGCCCGCGCCGCGGCAGCTCGTCCGCCCGCACCGGCGTCAGTTCGAAGTACGACACCCGCCCGGCGAGCGACTCCCCTGCCTGGCGCTGCAGGTCCAGCGATGCCGAACCGAGGAGGAGGAAATGGCCGGCTTCTTCCCCTTGGCGTCGCCGTTCGTCGATCACGCCGCGGAGCGTGGGAAAGAGGCCCGGCATCTGGTGAATCTCGTCAAGAATGACAAGGCGGCCCGTCTGCTTCCGCAGGTAGGCGTCGGGATCGCTCAGGCGGCGGCGGTCCTTTTCGCGCTGGAGGTCGAGATAGACGGCGCGCCCGCGATACGCGCGCTCCACCGCGTGGGCAAGCGTGGTCTTCCCGACCTGCCGCGGCCCGAGGAGCACCACAGCGGGGACGTTGCGCAGGCGGTCGCGCAGGGCCGAAAGGAGAGTGCGATTCAGCATCCTCGTAAAACATAACTGACATTTACGATTTACGCCAGTACTCTGCCAGCACCCAGAACCACTTCACTCGCGCCAGCGCCCCGCGGCTGCTACGATACGCCATCCCATTCCCGCCCAATATGCGCGCACGCACTACCCTCTTCCTCGCTGCCGCCGCGGCACTCGCCGCGCCGATCATCGCGCCGGCCCAGGACGCACGCGGACTCCGCGTCGCCGACCTCCCGGCGCTGCGCACATTCGGCGACGTCGAGATCTCGCCCGATGGCAGCCGCCTGGCCTACGCCATCACCCGCAACGACATCGGCACGCGACCGGCCAGCGAAGTATGGATTCGCGATCTCAAGTCAGGCACAACCACTCGGCTCGGCGGCGGCGGCGCAGCGTCGGGCCCGCGTTGGTCGCCGGACAGTAAACTGATCGCGTTCACTGGCCGAGTGGGCGACAGCTCTGGAGTGGCCGTTGCAAACGCCGACGGCACCGGCGCGCGGCTCGTCGCCGCCACAGTTGGCACCAACGCTGTGCTACCGCGCGTGGGCGAGCGGCTCAGCTGGTCGCCCGACGGCAAACAGATCGCCTACACCTCCACGACGCCCGGCCCCGAGGCCGATGCCAACGGCGATCCGATGGTGATCACCCGCTACGCCTACAAACCCACGGCCAGCGAAGGACTCACACGGTTCAACGACAACCGGCGGACTCACATCTATATAGTAGACATTGCCACACGGCAGTCGCGTCAGCTGACGTCCGGCACGCGCGACGAACATTCTGTGGACTGGTCGCCAAACGGACGCGAAATCCTCTTCGCCGCGAACCCCCAGCCTGACCCGGATCGCGTCTTTCATCAAGACCTGTTCGCGGTGGATGTCGCCAGCGGCTCGGTCCGCACGCTGGCCCATATGAACGCGGTCGCCACACACCCGCAGTGGTCGCCCGACGGCTCAATGGTCGCCTTCCTCGGCACCATCCGCCCGCTGCAGTCGTCTGAGACGAACATGGAGCACGCCCACGTCTGGGTCGTCAACGCCGACGGCTCCAACCGTCGCGACATCGGCAAGGCCGTGGACAACTCGCAGGGTCCGCCACGTTGGGCGCCCGATGGTCGATCACTGTACAGCGCTGTTGGCGAGCGTGGCCGATCAACACTCTATCGGTTCCCCGTTGCGACCGGCGCACCAACGGCCGTGATCAGCGGCCGACGCGTAGGCGCCTGGTCCTTGGATGCAAATGGCCAGATCGCGCTCGCATACTCGACGCCCTCCGAACCGGGTGCTCTCGCACTCTCGAACGGCGGGGCGGCGCCCACCACGCTCCTCGCGCTCAACACCGGCGCGCTTGCGGATCGCGTCATCGCGTCGGTCGAGGCCCTGACATTCAAGGCCAAGGACGGACTCGAGGTCGAGGCGTACCTCACGCTTCCGCTCGGTCGCACCGCGACGTCGAAACACCCGCTCATCGTGAACATTCACGGCGGTCCGCACGGCGCGCAGGGTCCCGACTTCAATTCCAGGGCGCAAGTGTACGCGGCGCAGGGCTATGCCACACTGATGGTCAACTACCGCGGCTCCACCGGCTACGGACAGAAGTTCACGGACGCCATTTTCGGCGACCAGAACGGCAAGGAAGCCGAGGATATTCTCGCTGGCGTGGACGCCGCGCTGGCCAAGTACTCGTGGATGGACCGCGACCGGCTCGGCGTTGAGGGCGGCAGCTACGGCGGTCAGCTAACGAACTGGCTCATCACGCGCACCACGCGATTCAAGGCGGCGGTGCCCAGCGCCGGAATCGCGAACCTCATCAGCTTCAACTACATGGCGTATTACCACGACTACCTGCTCGTGGAATACGGACGGTACCCGCACGAAGGCGGCTTGATGGACACGCTCTGGGCGCACAGTCCGCTGCGCTACGCGGACCGCGTGAAGACCCCGACAATGTTCATTCACGGCGAAAACGACAACGATGTGCCTATCGCCGAGGCGGAACAGTTCTACATCGCGCTCAAGGATGTGGGCGTGCCGACCGTGCTGGTGCGGTACCCGCGCGAGGGGCATGGCCTGCGCGAAACGAAGCACGTGTCCGATGCGATTGTTCGCAGCATTGCCTGGTACGAGAAGTGGTTCGCGGCGCCGCAGCCGTAGCTACCGCACGCTCGCCGGAATACCGCTAGATTGCACACTGTGGAACGAGTCATTCGAATCTATGCATCACACGGCGCTGCCGACGAGGCAGATCGCGTCGCATTGTCCGCGATGGCGCCGCAGGAGCGGTTAGACCGCGCGCTGGCCCTGCAGGCACACTACCGCGAGGGACTTGGAGATGCTGGACAAGGACTTGCGCGAGTTGCTCGCGCTGTTCCGTTCGAAGGGCGTTGAATTCCTGATCGTTGGCGGACACGCGGTTGCCTTTCACGGTCATCCGCGGCTCACTGACGATCTGGACCTGTTTGTTCGACCGGACGTCGCCAATGGCGAGCGGATCGTGGAGGCGTTGCGGGAATTCGGGTTCGGTTCGCTGGATCTCTCGCCAGAAGACTTCCAGGCCGACGACCGCGTCATCCAGCTTGGGCGCGCGCCAAATCGCGTGGACCTGCTGACCCGGCTCTACGGTGTTGAGTTCTCCGAGGCGTGGTCCCGACGCGTCGGCGCGCAGCTTGACGACGCTGCCGTCTGGATCATCGGTCGTGCGGATCTCATCCGAAACAAACGGGCGACCGGTCGCACGCAGGACCTCGCCGACGCCGAGTTTCTGGAGCGATTGGACGGCTGACGGGCGGCCTGCGAGCGCACCGGTCGGGCGGCCACAAAGCGCCGCGCTAGCGCCACTCCTGCACGGGTTTTCCGAGCACATCCATTATGGGTTGTACGCCCAGCCCCGGCTCGCGCGACGCGGCGAGCCGCCCGTGGTTGCGATGCGGCGCTCCATCGGCGAACGCGACGGTGACGTACGAGTTGAAGTCCGTCGCTGAAAACAGGAACCGCTCAGGCGTGCTGTGCGCGAGATGCGCGATGGCCGCGGTGATGATGTCGCCGCCCCAGGTATCCTCGATCGTCATGGCGATGCCCGCGGACACGCAGAGATCGCGAATCTGCCGCGCCTTGGTGAACCCGCCGACTTTCGAGATCTTGAGGTTGATCACGTCCATCGCCTGATCCGCGATGCCCTGCACCACCATGTCGATTCCGTCGACCACTTCGTCGAGCACAAATGGGCGGTTGGTGTGGCGGCGCACGGCGAGGCACTGCTCGTAGGACATGCAGGGCTGCTCGATATAGACGTTTACATCACGCACCGCGTCGACCACGCGCATCGCCACGTGCTGCGTCCATCCGGTGTTGGCGTCGGCAACCAGCACATCACCCGGCTGGAGCTTTGCGGCCGCAGCGTGAATGCGCGCGATATCCGTATCGGCGTCGCCGCCCACCTTGAGTTGGAACTTGGTGTAGCCCTCGCTGCGGTACCCCGCGATGCGCGCGGCCATCGCGTCCGGCGACTCCTGCGAAATCGCGCGATAAAGCGCGAAGTCATCGCCCACGTGACCGCCCATGAGCGTCGCGACCGGCAGCCCGCTCGCTTTGCCGAGGAGATCCCAGCAGGCCATGTCGATGGCGGACTTCACGTACGGGTGGCCCCGCATGGCGGCGTCCATTCGTTCGTTGAGCACGCCGAGTGCGAGCGGGTCCGCGCCAATCAACTGTGGCGCGAGTTCGGCGATTCCTGTGCGGGCACCGCGGGCGTATGCGGGGAGGTATGCGGGCCCGAGCGGGCAGACCTCGCCCCAGCCCGTGAGTCCCGCGTCGGTGTCCACTGCCACGACGGTTGAGTCGAACACAGAAACCGAGTTGCCGCCCGACCACTTGTAGCTCCCCTCGTGGAGCGGGAGGTCCACCTGATAGATGCGAATGCCGGTGATCTTCATCGCGCGTCTCGGTTAGCGGCGCCGAATGCGCGCACTGCATTTGATCTCGACGAGTGCAGCCGGGCGCGGCAGCGCAGTGACCGACAGCGTGGCACGGGCCGGCGGAGCGGTCGCGAAGAATTCGAGGTACACGGCGTTCATCGCCGCGTAGTCGGCAATGTTCTTGAGGAACACGGTGCATTCATCCACGTCGGCCATGGTCGCACCGCCGGCCTGAACCGATGCCCGGATATTCTCCAACGTTTGTCGCGTCTGCGCGGCCACGCCGCCGTCGATGATGTCCTGCGTGCCCGGCTTGATACCGGTCATCCCCGAGACGAACACCTGGTCACCGGACCGGATGGCAACCGAGTAGGCAGGGACCAGCGGCGCGAGCCCAGGCGGGTTGAGCACCTCGCGCCCCGACGCCGGCGCAGCGGACGTAGCGGCACCGGGATTGCGTGCGCACGCGGCGAGCGCGAG
>JARIET010000214.1 GCA_031127185.1 Gemmatimonadota bacterium
CGAGGATGCAGGCGTGGCGCAACTGCACAAGAATGTCGGCGACCTGCACTATCGGTCGGGGTCGTTCGACGAGGCCTTTGAGGCCTACTTGCGCGCTGTGAAGTTCAATGAATCGCTCGGCTCCGATGTCTGGCTCAAGCTGGGCAACATCCGCTTGCGCCGGCGGGAGCGGTCAGAGGCGGTCACGTGCTGGGAGCGCGCGCTGGCGATTGATCCCGGCAACCCGATCGTGAAGCAGAACCTCGAAGCCGCACGAGCGCAGGCGTGAGTACGTCAGCACCGTCTGCCGCCCGCGATGCCAAGGGGTTCCTGGCGCTGACCGAGCAGATCGCGCGCGCGCGTGGCGTGGCCGTGCGCAGCTACAAGATTGGCTGCCTCGAGCGGCGAATCGCCGCGCGCCTGCGGGCCACCGGTGCGGAGGACTACGCGACGTACGCCAGGGTGCTGCGCGATGATCCGTCGGAATACGACGCGCTGCTCGACGCGCTCACCATCAATGTGACGCATCTCTTTCGCGACACAGATGTGTGGGAGGCCGTGCGCACGCGCGTGCTCCCCGCTCTCTGGGCATCGGAACACCCCCAGATCCACACGTGGGTTGCCGGCTGCGCCAGCGGTGAAGAGGCGTACACCATGGCCGCCCTGTGGCATGGCTTCCTGGAGGAGCGTGGTGAGCTCGCGCGCCTCGGCCGGGTGCGTGTCATCGCGACCGATCTTGATCCGGGTGCGCTCGCGGTGGCTGCCGAGGCTCGCTACCCGCGTGAGGCGTTCCGCGATACGCCCGCCCACGTGCGCACGCGCTACTTCACGCCGGACGAACCCCACGTGGCGGTGTCGGAACTCCGGCGCATGGTGCGCTTTGAGCGCGGTGACCTGCTGGCCACCGCCCAGCCCGCGGATTCGGTGCACTTCATCACCTGCCGCAACGTGCTGATCTACTTCGACAAGGCATCGCAGGATGCGATTTTCGCGCGCTTTCGGGCATCGCTCGTTCCCGGCGGGTTCCTCGTGATTGGCAAGACCGAGGCCATGCTCGGCGAGTCCCGCACCCTGTTCGACGCACTCGACCAGCGGGTGCGGCTGTTCCAGCGTCCACTCCACCGGAGGGCTGGCGCGTGAACGAACTTCGAGTCGCGATTGCCCGTCACGCCGTCATGCGGGCGCCCGGGCGACTCATCTGCATCGGAGTTGGATCGTGCGTGGTGATCACGATTTTCGACGAAGCCGCGCAGTGCGGCGCACTCGCGCACGTGTTGCTGCCCGAGGAGACGCCGGGCATGAGTGCAGGCCATCCAGCGCGCTTTGCCACCACGGCAGTGCCGCTGTTGCTTGGCGCCCTGCGCGCGCGCGGCGCCGACGGACCGTACGTGGCCAAGCTCGCGGGTGGGGCGGGGCTGTTTGCCGACGTGCTGACGTCCAAGGGGCGCGTCGGTGAACGAAATGTTATCGCCGCCCGCTCGGCGCTCGCGACGGCGGGGATCCCGGTCGTTGCGGAGGATGTGGGTGGTGGGGCGGGGCGGTCGGTGGTGTTCGACGTGGAGACGGGCAAGGTGGCGGTGCGCAAAGCCAGCGGCGATACAAGTGTCCTGTAGCCAGCATCAGGTCGGAGACGCCCAGGGATGACGCCGGAGTCGCCCGCGCGCACGCGGACCGTTCTGGTCATCGACGACAGCGCGCTGATTCGCGCCATCGTCCGCGACCTTGTCGATGCGATGGATGGTTTCGAGGTGATCGCGACGGCAGGCGACGGCAACGAGGGGCTCGCCGCGGTGAAGGTGCTGGCGCCCGATATCGTCACGCTGGATGTGGAAATGCCCGGGCTCGACGGCCTCGCCACGCTCGAACGGATCATGCGCGAGTCCCCGAGGCCGGTGGTGATGTTGAGCGGCGCCGAAACGACCGGCGGGGTGGACCTGACCTTGCGCGCGCTGGACCTCGGAGCCGTCGACTTTGTGCGGAAGGGCGTATCCGGAGGCGCGGCCCCGGCTGTGCTCGCCGAGCGACTGCAGGGCGCGCTCCGAGCGGCGGCGGCGGTGAACATCGGTGCAGTGTCGCGCGCGACGCCGCGTGCCACCGCGCCGGTGCGCGAGAGTACATCCGTACACGCGTTGGCGGCCCGAGCCGTGGTGGCCGTCGCTGCTTCCACCGGCGGTCCTCGCGCGCTCGCGGAGTTCTTTGCGCACGTTCCCGGTGATCTCGATGCAGCCATCGTCGTTGTGCAGCACATGCCCCGCGGTTTCACGGCAGGCCTCGCGCGCCGGCTCGCCCAAGCCGGGCCGGTGGCGGTGCGCGAGGCGCGCGGTGGGGATCGACTGATCTCGGGCCGTGCCTATGTCGCACCCGGCGGCCAGCACCTTCGCCTCGTGGCTTCGGACGACGGCGTACGGACGGCGCTCGACGATGGCCCGGCAGTGTGGGGAGTCAAGCCGGCAGCCGACCCACTCTTCGTGAGCGCTGCCCAGTTGTTCGGCGACGCCTGCGTCGGGGTGGTGCTCACGGGCATGGGCCGCGATGGTGCGCTCGGGCTCTCGGCGATTCGTGAGGCGGGAGGCGGCGCGATTGTACAGGATGAAGCGACGTCTGCCGTCTACGGGATGCCGCGCGAGGCGCTGGCGATTGCTGGCGCCGACCGCATCACCACTCCGGCCGGAGCGGGTGACGCGCTCGCCGAACTGCTGGCTCGCGCAAAGGTGCTCAAGTGACAAGCGCAACACTGCCGGGCGCGGTACGCGCGACGATGCACATCGTCGCCCGCGTGGGAGCGGGCCGCTTCGCGCTGAACGCCGCGGATGTCGAGGAAGTGATTGATGCGCCGGACCTGATTCCCGTACCGAACGCGCCGCCCGGGCTTGCGGGGCAGTTCGCGCATCGCGAACGCACCGTCAGCGCGTTTGACGGCGGCTGGGCATTCGGCGTCGTGCGCGCGCGGCGTCCGCGCGAATCCACGGTGCTTGTCCTTCGTGTGTCTGGGGATCGACTGGGGCTTGTGGTGGACGACGTGGAGGATCTGGCCACGGTGGATCCCGACGCCGTCCGTCCCGTGCCGACCGGCGTCGATGCATCGGGAACCCTCGTGGGCGTCTGCCGACTCGACCCGGCCGACCGCACACTGGTGGGGATTGTCAACGCGCTCACCGTGGCCGTGCGCGCCTGGACACTCGCTCCCAGGGTCCTGCCGGAGTTCGCGGTCAGTGCTGCGGCGGAGCTGCCCGGGTGACGCTCCCCTTCTCGATTGGAGCCGCGAAGCCGGCGCCCAGGCCGGTGGTGGAGCGCGCACAACTCGTCGTGTTCCGGGTGGGCGACCAGCGATATGCGGCGGACGTGTTTGCCGTGGAGCGCGTGCTTCGCTATTCCGCGCCGCGCGCCATCCCGAACGTGCCGGCCTGGCTCGAGGGCGTGATCGAGTATGCCGGGCGCGCGGTGCCCGTGATCGACCTGCGCGCCCGGTTCGACCTCCCGGCAGCCGTGGATCGATCATCGGCCCGCATCCTGGTGTTCATCGTCGGCGGCGACGCGAGCTCAACCACGGTCTATATCGCCGCGGCGGTGGACGGGGTGGATGAAGTCACGACGGTGGAGAAGTCCGCGCTCGAGGATCCTCCAGCGGTGTTTCGCGGGCTCGCGCGGCAGTACCTCAAGGCGCTCGTCCGCCAGGGCGGGACGGTGATCGTGGTGCTCGATGTTGCGCAGTTGCTGAACTCACGGGAGCGCATCGTGCTCGACCAGGCGATGGCGGAGACGACGAATGGCTGACGAAACACTGGCGCAGTACCGCGCCCGGTATGCGGATATCGACGGTCGGCTCGACACGGCGGCGGCATCGGGAATCGATGACGCCTCGCGTGCGACGGTGAAGACGGAGATCATCACGCTCTTCAAGGCGGTCGAGCAGCAGGCCACGGAAATGGCGGCGCTCAAGGACCAGATCAAGACGCTGGTGGACAAGTGGAAGGCCTTGCAGGCCGCAGCCGCGCCGTCGCTGGCCCCGCAGTTCGCTGCCGAAAAGCCGGTGGTGGTCGCCGATCACATTGGTGCGTCCACGTTCATTGAGAAGGGATGGAGCCGGCTTTCGCTCGGTGACTACGAGGGCGCGGAGACGGCGCTGGTGAAGGCGATCGAGCTCTCGCCGGGCAATCCGCAGAGCGAGGCGCTACTGGGTTGGGCACAGATGCTGCAGGAGAAGCACGACGAAGCACTGATGAACTTTCAAAAGGTACTGATGCGTGAGCCTTCCAACGCGTTGGCTCGAATCAATGTCGGCTATATCTGCCTTAAGAAAGGAATTTTCGGTGAGGCCATCGAGCATCTCTCCAAGGCCATCCGGCTCGACAACGACAAGAAGGCGACGCTCTATGCGCACTTCTACCTCGGCCTGGTCTACCTCGAACGCGAGATGTACGAGGACGCGCAGGTCTTCTTCCAGAAGACGCTCGTGCTTGGACCCAACCTGATCGAGGCGTACTATGAACTGGGGCGCGCCTTCTGGTTCAACGAGCAGGAAGACGAGGCCAAGACCACATGGAGGCAGGGACACACCACGAACAAGTTCAACCCGTGGGGAAAACGCTGCGCGGAACTCCTTGCCCTCGTGGAATCTGGAGCGCAGCCTCCGAAGTAGGGCTCGGGTGATGGACTGCCGCACAGTTGCGCTGCTGCTCGTCGCGGCCTCCTCTGTTGGCGGCGCGCAGATATCGGGTATGCCAACCGGCGCAGAACGAATCACCGGCGGGCGATTCACGTTGGTTGCGATGCCGTCGGACGTTGGCCTCGCGCGCAACCTGCTGGCCGAATCGATCGCCCGCGACACGTTCCCGGGGCTGCCGCGACCCATGCGGCGCGCGGAAATATTCATTGCGCCCGATGAGCGGCGTTTTCGAGAGTGGATGGGCGAAGGTGTGCCGGAATGGGGTGCCGCCGTAGCCTATCCGGACCACCACCGGATCGTGATGCAGGGTCGCGGTGCCGACTCGCGGGCTGGCGGCTCCCGCGCTGGTTCAACGAGGGCTACGCGTCGTACTCCGCGGGCGAGTGGGGGCGCGATGAGGTCTTGGCGTCGAGCTTTGTCCTGGCATTGCGCGGCTTGCCACATCTGGCCACGCTCGACTCGATG
>JARIET010000215.1 GCA_031127185.1 Gemmatimonadota bacterium
CACGCCGCTGGACTGCATTCCGTGGTTGAGCCAGCGGCGCATGGCGCACCCGTGCTGTTCGGACCTCGCCACACCGGTAGTCGCGACGCCGCTGCGATCGAGGCCAGCGGTGGCGGATTTTCAGTGGCGGACGCGGCAGCGCTCGCTGCGCGAACGATATCCCTTATGCGCGACGGGACGCTGCGCGCCGCGACAAGCGCCGAGGCCCGCAGCGTTGTCGCCGCGGGCCTTGGTGCGGCGGAGCGCTCAGCCGACCTGATCGAGCGCCTTCTGAGTGGCGTCCCGCGGGGATCTACGTCGTTCCATCACTGACGCCAGGGTCGCCCGCCCCGGTAGGCGTCCAACCGCGGTGTTACTCGGGCTGCCACGTCAGGCGCATTGGCCGACTGCAGGATGGCGACGGCCCGCCCGGCCGCTTCTGCGGCGTCGGCGAATCGTCCGACCTCGGCCAACGCAGCAGCATACACGTCGAGCACGGTTGGGTCGCCGGGCGCTCGCCGCATGAATCGCACCGCCACGCTCAGCGCGAGCGCACCGTTTCTGACCTCATCGGATGGTGCAGTAGCCATCAGCCAGGCCTGCTTCAACTCCAGCTCCGGCGTTGCCTTGTGCGAAATCGCCTCCGCAAGCAGCGCTGACGCGCCCCGCCAATCGCGGTTGGCCACCGCGCCGTCCGCGCGATTCGACAGCCAGATGTCGTCGGGCATGTCCGGGACAACTTGCAGTACCCGCACCACAATGCCGTCCAATGGCGGCCCGGCGCGCGGGCGAAATGGCAAGACACGCAGCCAGCGCGGATTCCGTCCGTCGTGCAGTATCCTGCGGCCAAATGTGGATTCGCCGATGGCCGGTGCCGGAACCCCAGCCAGATTTTCATACGCACGCAGGAAGTCGTCGGCAGAGACCAGCACCAGGTGCGTGATGCCACGGTCCATCATGCGCTGGCGCGCCTCGTCGTCTGTCGGCGCTGAAAGAATGCTGGCGGCTGAGCGCAGCCCGGCGAGGTTTTCCCAGTAGAGTGTGCCCAGACTCGCGAACTGGCCGAAGTAGCTCACCGCGAGCGAGGCGCTGGGTGTGGACAACAGCACGACCGGATCGTCCCCCTGGGACGCGCGCACAACAGACGCAATGTCGCGGTACATCGGCTGGAGCGCATCGCCAAGCGTAACGGCGCCATTGCGAACGTTGCGTGAGGTCTGCGCTGTACGATTCGCGAGGGCGGCCACCGCAAGCAAACCGAGCAACACCACCGCACTCCACACCGCACGCGCGCGTCGACCGCTGGTCAGGATCGCCGTCGCCATGAGTAGCAGCACAACCTGCGGACCGCTCGCCGTTGACCACCAGCGAACCTGCCAGAACGCCAACCCGGCAGTGCCGAGTGTAACTATAGAAATGAAACCTGCCAGCGGAAGTTCCTGACGCTTCGCGCGAACGACGCTCGCAAGCGGCAGCAACAGTACGGCCCCGGCTGCGTAGTGTGTCAACGACGACCAACCGAATACCTTCGCTACGCGCGGAACCGAGAGAAATTCCTGAATTTGGCTGTGAATCTGGAACAGGCCGGGGTCAGCCAGCGCGAACACCTGACTGCCAAGCGAGATCACCAGCAGCCCAGGCATGAGCGCCACGGCGGCCCAGGTGTAGAACCGCCATTTCGAGATTCTGCGACGATACACGCGCCACGCCGCGACCATGGCGATCAACTCCCCGCCTGCAACCCAGGCCGCCGCGAACAACGGATGGTTCACTTCAAGCCGCAGCGTGGGAAGCGCGGGTGCGTACTCGAGCAGGTAGGCGGCAAGACTCACGGCGCCGCCGATCCAGCCCCAGCGTCGCCACACCTCGGGGTCGAACTCGACGCCGCCAACGCGGTCGGCTGTGCCCTGCGCGCGCGACCCGATCCACGCCGAGGCCAATCCAGCGGCGCCCACCAGTGCGATGACCGGAATGGTCGATGCCGCGCTTACCCACATCCCAATGCCGCCGCATGCGGCAGACACCGCACTTGCGCGACGCGCTTCCGCTCGCCCCACCGGCAGCAGGCCACCCGGCCCCTGCGCCGCTGTATGCCAGCCGGCACCCATGAAGGTGGCGCCGAGCACCAGCCCCAACGCTGCCGCAGCCAAAAGCCCGTGATGATCGACGTTATTGGGAGCGAAGGCGTTATACAGCAGCGGATGTCCGATCAACCCCAGCGCCACGATGGCGCCGGACGCCGCGCCGGCTCGGCCGGCCGCCCAGCCGGACAGCAGCCCCACGGCGATGAACAACAGCGGAAGGTTAATCCACGCTAAACTCGACTCCGTTCCGCGAGCGAGCGACACACCCGTTCGCCACGCTTCCCACCGGCCGGAAAGGGCGACTAGCTGAATCAGTGCGGAATTCCAGTGGACGTCGCGGCCGGTCGGCGCATTGTCCATTTCTGTGCGGCGCAGGCGCGCCGAGCCGTTGTTGGCGCTCTCAATCGCCAGCCGCGCCCAGACCGTGGCATCGGCTCGCCCAGCCGGCGCAGGGCGAACGAGCGGGAGTGAATCGGTCTGTCGCGTTCCCGATGCGTCCAGCATCGCGACGTAATCGCGTGTGGCACTGGAGTCGCGCAGTGCCAAAATAGCGACCATAACCCACACCACGGCCATGATTACCCAGCGTGCGCGGCGGCCTTCCGTGCTGAGTCGCATTCTGTCTCACTCCGCGGGAACCGCGGCCGGCGGTACCCTACACCGGCGTGGCCTTCTCCGTCACGACGCGGACTTCATTGTCCGCGACCTGCACAAAGCCACCCTCGACGTGAAACGCCTTGCCGTCACTCAGGCGCAGCTTCCCTGAGCCAAGCGTCGTCACCATGGCGGCGTGACCTGTGAGGATGCCCACCTCCCCGTCAAATGCCGGGGCGGTGACCGAGGAGGCCTCACCTTCAAACAGGACCGCCTCAGGCGAAATCACTGACACTTTGAGCACTGTAGTTCCCGTAAGCCGTGAGCCGTAAAACGCAAACTGTCGCTACGCCATCTTCTTGGCGTTCTCGACGACTTCGTCGATTCCGCCGGCCATGAAGAACGCCTGCTCGGGCAGGTGGTCGAACTCGCCCTGCGTGAGGCGCTCGAACGACGAAATCGTCTCCTCGAGCTTCACATACTTGCCCGGGATGCCGGTAAACGTCTCAGCCACCGAGAATGGCTGCGACATGAAGCGCTGGATGCGGCGCGCCCGACCGACAACCTTCTTGTCGTCTTCGGCGAGCTCTTCCATGCCGAGGATCGCGATGATGTCCTGCAGCTCCTTGTAACGCTGCAAAATGCGCTGCACGGCCGTCGCGGCGGCATAGTGCCGCTGGCCAACGTACTGCGGATCAAGAATTCGCGAGCTCGAATCGAGCGGATCGACGGCTGGGTAGATGCCAAGCTCGGTGATCTTTCGCGAGAGCACAACAGTCGCGTCGAGGTGGGCGAAGGCCGTTGCCGGCGCCGGGTCCGTCAAGTCGTCGGCTGGCACGTAAATGGCCTGCACCGACGTAATCGAGCCGTTGCGCGTCGAGGTGATGCGCTCCTGCAGGTCACCCATTTCCGTGGCGAGCGTCGGCTGGTAACCCACGGCGCTCGGCATGCGGCCGAGCAGCGCGGACACTTCGGAGCCGGCCTGCGTGAACCGGAAGATGTTGTCGATGAACACGAGCACGTCCGCGTTTTCCTTGTCGCGGAAATACTCGGCCACGGTCAGTCCCGAGAGACCAACGCGAAGACGCGCGCCCGGCGGCTCGTTCATCTGGCCGTAAATCAGGGCGACCTTGTCGAGCACGCCCGATTCCTTCATTTCCAGGTAGAGGTCGTTCCCTTCGCGGGTGCGTTCGCCGACGCCACAGAAGACCGACTTGCCGCCGTGGCCCTTGGCCACGTTGTTGATCAGCTCCATGATGACGACGGTCTTGCCGACGCCGGCGCCGCCGAAGAGTCCGATCTTTCCACCCTTCACGAACGGGGCAATCAGGTCAACGACCTTGATGCCCGTTTCGAAAACTTCCGTCTTCGGTTCGAGGTTCACAAAGTCCGGGCGCTTGCGGTGAATCGGCCAGCGCTCGGCAGTCGCCGGAATCACCGCGCCGTTGTCCACCGGCTCGCCCAGCACGTTCAGGATGCGGCCGAGCGCGGGAGCGCCGACGGGCACCGAAATCGCAGCACCGGTGTCCACCGCGTCCATGCCGCGCACCACGCCGTCGCTGGTGCTCATGCAGACGGCACGCACCTGGTTGCGGCCAATGTGCTGCTGCACTTCGGCCGTCACCTTGATCGGCTGCCCCGAATCCGTCGTCGCCGTGATGACCAGGGCGTTGTAGATCTCGGGGAGGTTGCCGGTGGTGAATTCAACGTCGAGCACCGGGCCGATGATCTGCACGATCTTGCCGATGTTGGTTGCAGTAGCCGTAGTCATAGGAACGAGTGTGCGGTTTGCGGTGAGCGGTATGCGGGGGGCAGACTAGTCGAGAGCTGCTGCGCCGCCGACGATCTCGGCGATTTCCTGCGTGATGTTGGCCTGACGCGCGCGATTGTAGGTGCGGCGAAGCACCGTGAGCATTTCACCGGCGTTGTCCGTGGCGTTCTTCATTGCCGTCCGGCGGGCAGCCTGCTCGGCGGCCACGGTCTCCACCAGTGCGCGGTACACCGCATTGCGCACATAGGCCGGCAGCAGCGCGGTCAGGATCTCCTCTGCCGACGGGTACAACAGGTAGTCCTTGGTGGTACGGCCCGTCGGCGGTGTCACAGGCAGCACTTTGACGCCGGCGGGAGGTGCCGAGAGCACCGACTTGAACTGCGACTGCACCACATAGACTGCGTCGAGGTCGCCCGCTGCGAACGCGGCCATCAGGCTGTCCACCAGCGACGCCGCATCGGCCGCCGTCGGGCGATCGGAGATATCGGTGCGCTGCGACACCAACGCACGGTTGATGTACTTGAAGAACCCGATCCCCTTCTTGCCCACGACATGGAGGTCCACCTGTGCGCCGGCCTTTTCCAGCCGCGTGACCAGGTGGTTCCCTTCCTTGATCAGGTTCGAGTTGAACGCGCCGGCGAGGCCGCGGTTCGATGTGAGCACGACAACCGCGACCTTC
>JARIET010000216.1 GCA_031127185.1 Gemmatimonadota bacterium
CGAATGCCCGTCCCCCCACGTCCCCCCACGTCCTGTTGTTCCCCGTTTTGACCCACCAAGTGCTGCACCTCGACGTAGAAGTCACGCGAGCCGATGTCGTTGAATCGCGCCATACCGTCCACGCCGCCATCGTCGGTGCGCACGACAAGACGATCGCACACGCCCGCGAACAGTCGACCGTGACGATGTGGCGCTCCTGCGCCAAGTTCTTTCAGGTCATGCCGTTCATCGCCAGTGGCGGCTTCGATCAACTCGGCTGGGGTGACGAACACCTCGCCCTCGCCTGCGCATCGCACGGCGGCGAACCCGAGCACGTGGCGCTCGCGGCCAGGATGCTCGACTCCATCGGTCTGGAAGAAGGCGACCTTGCCTGCGGACCCCACGAGCCGCTCTCCACGCGCGGCGTGAAGATGGCCCGCGATGCCGGTCAACCCTGGACGCGCCTCCATAACAACTGCTCGGGCAAGCACGCGGCGATGCTCGCCCGCGCATTTACGGCAGGATGGCCCACCGGTGGGTACGAGCGCGCCGACCACGCGGTGCAGAACTCCTGCCTCGCCGAGGTTGCCAGTTGGACCGGCGTCGGTCGCGACGATATGCCGCTCGGCATCGATGGCTGCGGCGTGGTTGTCATGGCGCTGCCGCTCGACCGGATGGCGCGCGCCTACGCGCGCTGGGCGCAGGCGGTGGCGGCAGGCGATGAGATTCCCTCGCGTACTGCGGCGGCCATTCGCGCGCACCCGCACCTGCTCGGCGGCACGGATCGCTTCGACACGGTGCTGATCGAGGAAACCAACGGCCGCATCATCTCAAAAGTGGGCGCCGAGGGAGTGCACTGCGCCGCGATCCCGGACATGGGCATCGGCGTGGCAATCAAGGTGGAAGACGGTGCCATCCGTGCGCAGCACATCGCGCTGCTGCGGGCCCTTCAGGAAATCGGTGCGCTCTCGGGTGACTTGTCGCATCGGCTCGCCGATTGGCTCACGCGGCCGGTGCGAAACACGCGTGGCGCGGTGGTGGGGATGGTGCGGAACAGTGAGTTGTGAGTTGAGCGGCTGGAGTTGAGAGTAGCGGCTGTGTGAGTTGAGAGTTGTGAGTTCAGCCGAGTTACCCTCAACTCTCAACTCTCAACTCTCAACTCCAACTCTCAACTCCAGCCTCTTCAACCCACAACCGCCTATTTGAATTGCACCTGCGTGATGTAGGCGCCCTGCTTGCCGAACGATTCGTTGAACTTCCATTTCTGCGAAGCGATGTTCAGGCAGGAGTTCACGATATTGCCGGCGGCCGACGTCCACGTGGTGGCGTCTTCCTGTACTCGCACGACGTTTGAGCCCACCGGGCTCATGAAGACGAAGAAACTCACCGTGCCGGCGAGGTAGGGATCCGTCTCGCGTCCCTTGAGGAAGCAGTCCGTCTTTTCGGCGAGCAGCGCCAGCGAGTCGCGCAGGCGCACGGAGCCCACCGCGTACTCCTTCCCCAATTTCTCGACTACGTCCTTCGACGATCGCGAGGCGTTCAATACGGAGTCAGCATATGCCTGCTGCGCTTTGCGATACTCGTCGGGAGAGACGCCGACCGCGCCGGAGGCTGCCGCGGCAGCTGGCGTCCTGGGCTCATCGCCGCCGCAGGCAGCGGTTGCGATGACGAAGAGCGTGATGATGGAAGTGCGGATAGGTGCCATGCGCTGAATTTAGCCTGTTTCCCCTTCCTGCAATAAACCGTACCGCTGGCAAAGGTTTCGATGCTGGCGCGGCCGGGCGGAGGCGTTAGGATGCCCCTGTGACCTTCACGCACCCAATTCCACGCGCGGCCACGTCGGCCGGCCAGCCACCGATGGCAGATCTCGACCGTGCAACGGCCTCGCTCGTCCGGCTTGCAGCCCGGGTCACCGGCGGGATTGAGGAGGACGTACGGGCAGGGCTCGTAGAGTGCCTGGAGTCGGGTGTGCCGGCCACCTGGCTCGACGAACTCGTGCTGCAATCGTACCTCTTCGCGGGCTTTCCCCGGGCGCTCAACGCCGCGCGAGAGCTTCGGCGAGTGGCTGAGGGCGGGCCGTCCACCGGAGGGGCGCTGCCCGACTTTGCGGACTCCTACGCAAACACGTTTGAGTGGCGCCTGCGCGGCCAGGACACGTGTTCGGACGTCTATGGCCCGATGTACGAAAAACTCCGGGCCAACATCAGGCAGCTTCACCCGGCGCTCGACGAGTGGATGATTGTCGAGGGGTACGGCAAGGTGCTCTCGCGCCCCGGCCTGGACCTCAGGCGCCGCGAACTTTGCATTGTGGCGGCCTGTGTCGCCGCCGGGCAGGACCGCCAGCTACACTCCCATCTGCACGGCGCGAGGAATGTTGGGGTCGCCGATACGGTAGTTTCAGAGGCGCTCGCGGCGCTCGAGCAGGTTGTCCCGCCAGCGCACCTCAACACAGCCAAACTCCTCTGGGCACGCGTACTCGGCAAATAGCAGCATTTGCACGTCCCCCCACGTCCCCCCACGTCCCGCAGTCCCCCGCCGTTGTCTGCCCCCTGTCCTCCCCCCACGTCCCGCAGTTCCCATGTTCATTGATCTCGCAAAAGTCAGAGTAGTCGCCGGAACCGGCGGATCGGGTTGCACCTCGTTCCGCCGCGAATGGCGTGAGCCGATGGGCGGCCCGGACGGCGGCGACGGCGGCCGCGGGGGCGACATCATCGTCCGCGGTGACAGCAACCTGGCAACCCTGCTCGACTACACCTACCGCGACAAATGGGAAGCTGAGCGAGGCGAGCACGGGATGGGCTCCAATAAAACCGGACGTTCCGGCGAATCGATCACGTTACCCGTGCCGCTCGGCACCATCATCCGCGACAGCGACTCCGGTGAAATCCTCGGGGAGGTGGTGGAGAACGGCGAAGAGATCGTCATCGCCAAGGGCGGGCGTGGCGGAAAGGGCAACTCCTTCTTCCAGACCGCCACGCACCAGGCGCCGCGGGAGTGGCAGCCCGGCGAAGAAGGGCAGGTGCGCAACCTCGAGCTCGAGCTCAAGCTCATTGCCGACGTCGGCCTCGTCGGCCAGCCCAACGCAGGCAAGTCGACACTCCTCTCCGTCATTTCAGCGGCCCGCCCCAAGATCGCCGACTATCCGTTTACCACCCTGCAGCCCAACCTCGGGGTGGTGCAGCTCTCCGACCATCGCACATTCGTGGTCGCCGATATCCCCGGCATCATTGAAGGCGCCCATGAAGGGAAGGGGCTGGGCCTCAAGTTCCTGCGGCACATCGAGCGCACGCGAATCCTCGCCTTCCTGATTCCGATCGACGCCATGGACTGGCAGGATGAGTACGACAAGCTGCGGCGCGAAATCCGGAACTATTCGCCCGAGCTCGCTGAACGGCCGCACTGCGTGGTCTTCACCAAGCTCGACCTCATGGGCGAGGAGTATACCCCCGAGATACAGACCGAGGGGGCCTTCTCCGTGGTGTCCATCTCCGCGGCCGCCCGACAGGGAGTGGACCAGTTCAAGGATGCCATCTGGCGGCGCCTCCTGGAGCTGCGAAAGGCCGCCTGATGCTCACGTTGGCCCCAGGTGGGCCCCACTGGCCCGAGGCGCTGAACGCCGTCCGGGGGCCTCGCCTGCGTCAGCTCTGGGCCATTGGTAACCCTGAGCTGCTTGCGGGTGCTCCGGACCATTTTTTGGCCATCGTTGGCACCCGCGAGGCCTCCAGCTACGGCTTGAGGGTGGCCAAGTCCTTTGCGAGAGGGCTGGCGGCGGCCGGAGCGACGGTGATCTCGGGGATGGCCCGCGGAATCGATACGGCCGCACACGAGGGTGCCCTCGAAGCGGGGGGCAAGACCATCGCGGTCCTCGGAACCGGCCCCGATGTACCCTATCCCGCCGGAAACCGCTGGATTCACTCACAGGTGGCTGAGCGCGGCCTGATTATCTCGGAGTCCAAGCCGGGCACGACCGCCTTCCGCGGGTGCTTCCCCCGCCGAAATCGCATCATTGCGGCCCTTTCGCACGCGACGCTCGTCGTTGAGGCCGGGCACAGGTCCGGTGCGCTGAACACGGCTGCCGTTGCCCTTGAGATGGGGCGGGTCGTTGCGGCAGTCCCGGGCATGATTGACTCCGCCCGGGCCGCGGGGTCCAACCTCCTCTTGCGCGATGGGGCCCACCCCGTTGTCTCCCTCGACGATGCGCTCGGCTTGGTCGGACTGTCGCGGGACCGTACACCGGTCAGGTTCGAGATGCATACAATCGAGGCAGATATCTGGGACCTCTTGGGGCTCGGCTGCCAGCTACCTGACGTGCTCGCGGAAAGGGTTGGGGCGTCGTTACGTGAAGTGCAGGCCTCCATTGGCCGCCTCGAGGTCCTTGGGCTGGTCACACACCGCGACGACGGCAGCGTGGAGCGAACAGAAATTGCCCAACCTAAAGCGGTTTCTAATGAAGCTGCGTAACATATTGATTATAAACGAATTGAGAAACTACTTTAAGTCATTCTCAACTGCCTGATCGTGCGCCACATCTACATCCACGTGCCATTCTGCAGCCGTCGATGCAGCTATTGCGACTTCTCGATCGCTGTCCGCCGTGATGTTCCAGCCCAGGCTTTTGTGGAGAACGTCGGCGCCGAGCTCCGCACGCGAATCACAAATCTGACTTCACCTGCGCTCACAGATGTTGAAACTCTCTACATCGGCGGCGGCACTCCGTCCAAGCTTGGCGCGCTCGGAATTCAACAGATGTACGCGGAGTTGACGGTATCAGGCATGCGGTTGGTTCCTGGCGCCGAGTTCACGATGGAGGCCAATCCGGAGGACATCACACCTGCCGCGGTGGCAGCATGGCGGGAGGTCGGTGTGAACCGCCTGTCCATCGGTGTCCAATCCTTTGACGCCGATGTCCTGAGTTGGATGCACCGGACTCATACCGCCGCCGACGCCGCCACGGCTGCCCGGGTGGCGAGAGATGGCGGGTTCAAGGACATCTCGGTTGACCTTATCTATGCCCTCCCGGAACGGCTGAACAGAGACTGGGACGCCGATCTTTCAAAGGCGCTCGATCTGGCCCCGGACCATCTATCTCTGTACGGACTAACCGTGGAACCGCAC
>JARIET010000217.1 GCA_031127185.1 Gemmatimonadota bacterium
GCCTGGAGTTGTACGGGCTTTTCACTTCCCGGCAATCCTCGCGCTTGCGCGCGATACCATACGCTGCGGGAGCGTCATGCTGTACCAGCGTTTCCCAGATGTGGTAGTTCGAGCGATACGAGTGCTGGTTGTAGGGCGGGTCGAGGTAGGCGACGTCGACCTCATCCAACGAACCCGCAATGTCGGTGGCGTCACCTTGAAGGGCTGTTCCTCGCCCGGTCAGGAGTTCCGGCATCCGCAGCTCGAGCGGATTGTGCGAGCGTGGCGCCCAGGCCTTCAGGTACGCCATCTGAAGGCCGGTCGTGGAATCGACGCGGTCCGCCGCTTCCATCAAGGACGTTAGCAGGATCGCACGTTCCGTCCGTCCGTCGGCAATGCTGTCAATCTCGTCGCGAATCGCGTCAATTCGTCGTCCATTGAATGGTTGAAAGAAACGCGACTCTTCGCAGAATGTGCGCGTGAAGTACCCGTCACGACCCGGCAGCGCCGCTAGATGCGCAAGCTTTGCAGCGAGCGCCCGCTTCTTCACGCGCCTGGCATCGGCTTCGATGTATGAGGTGGCGAGCACGGCTGCATACGACGCAGTATCGCTCGCCGTGACCACGAACCCCGCCTGCTTGAGTCCCTGCGCCACGCGCGTCGTGCCACAAAAAAGATCGCAGGCGGTTGGGGCTCGTCGGCTGCCAGTGTCGGCGACCAGGCGCTCGGCCACCGCCACAATGCGCGGCACCAGCGTGCGCTTGGAGCCGAGGTACTTGATCATCAGCGCGCGGCCGGCTGCCTTCGCTGTTCAGGCGTAGCGAGCAATCGCCATCGTCGCGAGCGTGATCAACAGGAGCGTGGCAATCCCGCGCGATCCCATCATCGAACGTTTGCGCAGTGCGTTCACCGTTGCCTGCGCGGCATCGCGCGCTCCACCGGCCGGCATTGTGCCGAGTGCCTTGCTCAGTGCATCGGCCTTCATCATCGCGGGACGCGTAACGGTAACACCGACGATGAACGCGATGGTTGCGGCCACCGCTCCAATGCCAAGGATGCGCGCTTCCATCGTGGCCGCCCATCCGCCGCCCGCCATACGCATGCCGTAGAGCCCGAAGCCGGCGACGATGGTAATGAGTGCCATGACCGGCATCCAGACGAACAGACGGCGATTCGCCAGCGCAGCGCTCAGTTTCGCGCCATCCGGGCCGACGTCCTTGAACGCAGGCATCAGGAAGCTGACCATGAAGAACATCGCACCGGCCCAGAAGACGCCGGCGATGATATGTATGATGCGAAGTGTCAGGAACACGTTCTGCCTCGTGGCTGGGGGACCAGCATCGAATCTATCAGTCTTGGCGTGCGTTAGGTGCCACCATGGGCGCCGGCGACAGGGCAACCCGCGCGCGCATCATGCGAGCGCCACGCGCATCGTACGAATCGTCGGCTTTGCGACCGCGTCCTCAATCAGCAGACGGCACTGCGATGCGATCACGGGAGTGAACCGCACGACGCGCTTGTGGCCAATCGTCGTTCCATTCGCCACGGTCATCCATGCACCGTCCACCATCACGTCAACGTGAAACTTCGAGACCATCTGCCCCTGTGCCAGATCCTCGCCCAACTCCACCCCGCCGACGCGCGTGGTGCCGTTGAAGTCCACGGTGTGCAATGCACCATCGAGCGGAGCCATCAGCTGTGCCGGCGTGCGGTCGATCGCGCCCGCCCAGTAATCCCTGAGTCGCGTGCCGAATAATGCGAGACGACCAGCGTCTTCGTCGCTGATACGACCGTCGCGGTTCGGCGGAACGTTCAGCAGGAGATTCGCGTTGCGCCCTACCGAATCAAACCAGATCTCGCGCAGCTGTTCCACCGTTTTCACGCGTGCATCCTCTGCAGGATGGTGGAACCAGCCGGGCCGAATGGAAACATCGGCCTCCGACGGGCGCCACACGGTACCCTGCGGCGGCGGATTGCCGTTCTGTAGCGCCGCGATGATGTGTGGCCCGTCCATTCCCGGGTGGGTGACGACCGACGGATCCACCGTGCACCAGTTTGGATCCCCCGCCCGCCCGCGCTCGTTGCCGTTCCAGCGAATATCGGGACCTGAATCGGAGAACATCAGCGCGTTCGGCTGTAATCGCCGCACGGTCGAGTGAATGCGCGGCCAGTCGTAGGTCTGCTTCTTGCCGTTCGGCCCCTCGCCGTTGGCGCCGTCGAACCAGACTTCCATCACCTGACCGTAGTTGGTCAAGAGCTCCGTGAGCTGTGCGATGTAGAAGTTCATGTAGCCCGCGCCCGACCCATAGCTCGGCGCGTTGCGGTCCCATGGCGAGAGATACAGCCCCAGTCCGAGTCCCGCGGCGCGCGCAGCATCGGCCACCTCGCGCACCACGTCGCCTTTCCCGGCTTTCCACGGGCTGGAGGCGACCGAGTGCGCGGTGGTCTTTGAGGGCCAGAGGCAGAAGCCGTCGTGATGCTTCGCGGTGAGTACGACGTACTTCGCGCCTGCAGATTGCGCAGCGCGGACCCACTGGCGCGCATCGAGGCTGGCAGGATTGAAGATTGGGGGATCTTCATTTCCCAGCCCCCACTCGCGATCGGTATACGTGTTGATTCCAAAGTGGAAGAAAATCCCCAGCTCGGCCGCCTGCCAGGCCAGCTGCTGGGTGGTCGGACGAATCGCGGCCTGCCGTAACCGGTGCGGCGGTATTCGAAGCGCGCCGGCTGCGACGGCCGCCATTCCGGACTTCACGAGATCACGGCGATGCATGGGTTCCCCTGGAGTTCCGGTCAAACATACGACCGAAACGGCTATCGAGCGGACAGGGCTGGAAGTGCGTACTCTATAGTTGCAGATAGATTTTCGACTACCCCATCGCCCATGTACGGAGGCAGGATGTTTCGACGGATTTCAGCGCATCGCGCGGCAGTGATGGCCATCGCCGCGGCCGGTGCCCTCGCGTTCGCTGCAGCCGAGTCGGGCGCGCAAGCGGCACAGAAGAACGACGAGGAATACACGCGACTCATCAGGCAGTTCTCGCGCGATCCACGGTTCATGACCGATCTCGTGGATCATCTCCCCGCATCGAACACCGTTCCCACGCCGCTGAAACATTTCGGTGCCATCATGGGCGCCTGGAACGTGCTCCAGAAGAGCAACCAGATGGACAAGTACCTGATGGCCGTCGCCAAGGCCGCGCCGGGCCGCACCAGGTACATCAATATCGGCAAGACGGAAGAAGGGCGCGACATGTCGGTGCTGATCGTCGCGAATGAAGAGACGATCCGAAACCTCGAGAAATACAAGGGCTACATCAACGCCCTCACCGATCCACGCAAGACCACCGAAGCGCAGGCGCAACAGATCATCAAGGCCACCGGCAAGCCGATCTACTGGCTGACAAGCGGCATGCACTCCACGGAACGCGGTGGCCCGCACATGCTGATGGAACTCGCGTATCGCCTTGTGGTGGGCGAGAACGAGATGATCCAGGGCATCCGCAAGAACGTGATCACGATGATCACGCCGGTAGTGGAGCCCGATGGCCAGGAAAAGATGGTGGACAACTGGAACTTCAACCGGAAGCGCCCTGCCGGCGAAGGCACGCTGCCCCTGATGTACTGGGGCAAGTACGTGCAGCACGACAACAACCGTGACGGCATGGGCCAGATGCTGGCGCTCACGAAGAACATCGAGAAGTTCGGCATCGAGTGGAAGCCGACGGTGCTGCACGACCTGCACGAGGCACAGACGCTGCTTTATGCCTCGACCGGCACGGGCCCGTACAACGACCAGCTCGATGCGATCACGACCAACGAGTGGTGGGTGCTCGCTCAGAATGATGTGATCGAGATGACCAAGAAGAACGTGCCCGGTGTCTGGACATACAACTTCTACGATGGGTGGACGCCGAACTACATGTTCTTCGTCGCCCACGGCCACAACGCCACGGGCCGGTTCTACGAAGTGCAGAGCTATGGTCCCGATACGGTCAATCTCAACCTGAATCAGAGCCGCGAGTGGTTCCGTCCGAACCCGGCCATTGGCGCCGTGAAGTGGGGCCCGCGCGAGAACACCAACATCCAGCAGTCGGCCGTGCTCTTTGCACTGAACCATATGGCGCGCAACCGTGACTTCTGGCTCGAGAATTACTGGGTCAAGAACAAGCGCGCGGTGGACAAGGGCAGGAACGGCCCGACGTTCGCCTGGCACATTCCGGCGCAGCAGCGCCGCAAGGCCGATGCGGCAGAAGCCGTGAACGCGCTGATGGAACAGGGTCTCGAGTTTCACACCGCCAACGCCGACTTCAAGGCTGGCGCGCTCGACATCAAGAAGGGCGATTACATCATTCGCGGCGACCAGCCGTTTCGCACGGTGGCCGACATCTACTTCGCGGTGCAGCGCTACTCCACGGCCAATCCGCAGCCCTACGACGACACGGGCTGGACCTTCCAGTACATGCGCGACCTCGTCATCACCCCGGTCACCAACAAGTCCGTGCTCGCGGGCGCCATGACGGAGCTCAAGGGCAAGGTGAAGGCGCCGGGGGGACTCAACGGCACCGGCCCGGTGGTCATCGTGGAGCACACCGGTGACAACAACGTCGCGGCCTTCCGCTACAAGCTGAAGGACGTGAAGATGGCCGCCGCCGAAGACGACTTCACGGTCAACGGAAAGACCTTTCGGGCCGGCGCAATCGTGATTCAGGGTGCGAACGCCGCGCAGATCGACCCCGTGCTCAAGGATCTAGGTCTCTCTGCCTGGGCCGCGGCCACCGCGCCGACGGTGAAGACGCATGACCTCGACATTCCGCGCATTCTCTACCTGCACAGCTGGAACCGCACGCAGGACGAAGGGTGGGTGCGCGCATCACTCGAGGCCTACGGCATTCCGTTCACCTACGTCGGCGACAAGGAACTCGCCAAGATGCCGAACCTCAAGGCGCGATACGACGTGGTCATCTATCCGCACGTGAGCGGCACTGCGCAGTCGATGGTGGCCGGCGTCACAGCGCCGGGCACAATGCCGATTCCGTACAAGAGCACGGCTGAGTTTCCGTCGCTGGGCTTCCCCGATTCCACGGATGACATTCGCGGCGGTATGGG
>JARIET010000218.1 GCA_031127185.1 Gemmatimonadota bacterium
ACTGCCCTGCGGCGAGCTCTGCGATGAACTCTGCGCCACGAGCGCGACAGGGAGCAGTAGGATCGCGACCAACGAGTAGCGGAGAGTCAAGGGAGCAACAGGGATATGAGTGGGAGCGACGAGCGTCGTGATCACGCATCGAGAACTACCACACACTCGGGGTCGTGGTATGCTCGGCGTGACGGCTCTCCGAAATGGCGTGATGGCCGGGCAGCGACATCTTTCTGGTTTCGGCGAGCAGCGCGGCTCCCGCGAGAATCCATGGGTTATGGAAGGGCGCCGCGTCCGCCTGAACGTGACCTGCTGGCGCGACTGTAGCGCGAGCCGCGATTACGGTCGCGGGTTACGGCCGCACTTTCTTGAGGCGAAGATCGATGGTGCGCGCCGTAGGCGCCCCCTCGCGCAAGAAGTCACCAACTTCGTGCCAGGTGTCGTTTGTGTACGCGATGACATAGCGCACGCGGCCACCGGGCACTGGGAACCCCCAGACCAGTGTGTCGGGGCGGATTTCAAGAGACGGTTCGACCGACTGTCCGTCGCGGTGCGTGGTCATACGAACGCGGCCCGAGTCAGGGTCAAACCAGATCAGGGCGGCCGCTTCGAACAGCACTTGGCCCGCGGTCGGTCCTTCGATCCCGCGGCCTGTCCCCTTGATGATCAGGACGGTTCCGCTCGCACCCCAGGTGATGTCCTCGCTCTGCCGGATGCGGAGCGCGCGCCCCGGTCCCACAGTGGTGTTCGCTTCTCCCTCCCATTGGCCGCTGAGCGCCGCGAGCGGGGCGAGAGCGGTCCGCGCCCGGGTTATCGCGGCTGCGGTCGCTGTAGCGCGCGGATCCTGCGCGGCGAGCATCGCCGGGAAAAATGCGATCGTGCAGATGCAGAGCAATCGGCGGTACACCGGAGTTCTCCAGACAATGGGGTGACCGAATGATGCGGGCGCGGCAGGCGCTGCCGCTTGTATCGGCGCGACTTCTTCAGGGTCGCACGTCTTCATGATCTGTGAGGCCTAACTGCAGCGCCGCGAGTGACGGCTGAATGCCCGTGAGCGCGACGAACTCGCGAGTCAGGTGTGCGTGATCGACGAACCCGCTCCCCGCGGCGATGCGCGACCATCCTGTCTGTGCCGCGGAGACCCGCTGGCCGAGCGCCTCTCGCAGTCGACGCACGCGGGCAAACTCGCGCAGCGTGAGGCCTGTCGCCGCTGGAAAGCGGCGTTGCAACTGCCGAAGTCCGATGCCAGCGGAACACGCGACGGCGTCCATGCGCACCTCGCCCCGACCGGCAACGATGGCCCGCACCGCAGCGCGAACGCGGGGATCGGGCGGGCCAAGTGGTGCGAGTCGCCGTACGAGCGCACGATCGAGTGCGGCGAACGCGTGGTGATCATCGCTCCAATCGGGTACCTCGCGCTCGAGCCCGGCGAAGCGTTCCGCGAGAACGCCTTGTGCGGGCCCGATATAGTCGCGCAACGCGCGTGCCGGAGCGCCGGTGACCAGCGCGCTCGCGTCAGGCCAGAGCCGAAAGCCCAGGTAGCGTGCCCCCGGGAGCACGTTCGGACGGGCCGCGGTCAGGCTCGGTCCCCGACACACGAGCATCGGTGACGCGCCGCCGTTGCGCGCGATGGCGACCGACGTGCAGCCGTCAGGAAAGACGGTGTACGGTGCGGCCGGATCCGGAATCCCCTCCACCCGGAATGACCAGAGCGAGAGTACGCCCAACGCGATCGAGTCGGACGGAACGCGCTCGGCGTATCGGAACGGAGATTCGCCGTGTCGCGGGAGCTGCGCTATCGGCCCTTGACCCACGCCACGATCAACCCGCATCGCCCGGCGTCGCCAGCCGTGGCGTTGAGTTCCGGAGGAATCGTGGCTGGCCCGCTGTAAAACTCAACGGCGACGAGTTCTTGCATGCTGATCGACTTCATGTCGAAGGTATCAGGCATCCGACTGTCGTTGACCACGATTCCCATGCGGCAGATTTCGTTTTCCACTTTCCCGCTGAAGGTCTGCTTGGGGCCGCGCCGATTCACGAGCGCCAAGTCGCCCCCGCCCACGTCGCGCAGGTCGCCACCACTGACGCGAGCGAACAGCTGCGGTGCTGCGCTCGCATTGTATTTGGCCAGATCCGCGGTGGTAAAGAATTTACCGCCGCCCTTCTTGGCGCTGCGCCGGACGAACGCCGCTGGCAGGTCGGAGGTAACTTCAGGCGTGGCCGCGGCGGCTTGTGCCATGAGGCCCACCGGCGCGGAGAGCGCGCACGCAACCGCGAATGCCAGCATTGGACGTAGGCGTGTCATACCCCGGAATATAGGACGCCCAGTGGGCGGTGCCAGCTATCGTTGCCCGACACGCTCGATGGTTGCACCCAGACGAGCTATTATAGGCCATGTCCACGCGAAACCGAATCGCGCTCTCGCTGACGGCGCTCTCCATACTCCTGCTGGTTCCAGGACTCGTCAAGCCGATCCTGACCATTACCGCGTCAATGGAGATGTTCGGCGTCAGGCGCGAGTTGTTCACCGAGACGCGCAGCATACTTGGCGCAATTCGGACCCTGCACGATTCGGGCAACGACTTCGTGGCCGCACTGATCCTGTTCTTCAGCGTGCTGGTGCCGCTGGTGAAGGCATCATTGCTTGCTCCGCTGTTCCTGATGCGCGATCAGGCGCGCAGGTATCAGCTGTTCGAATTCATCCACTCCATCAGCAAGTGGTCAATGGCCGACGTGTTCGCGGTCGGCGTCTTCATCGCATTGCTGGCTGCCAAGGCCACGGACAACATGACTGGCGTGGCGGGGCAGGGATTCTACTATTTCGCGGCCTACTGCATCGTCTCGAACGCGGCGTTTCATGTGTTGCGGATTGATGCACCGGCCGCCGCGCTGCCTGCGGCGGATGATGCGGGGCCGGGTTCGGCATCCGTTTAGCAAGCGCCAGTGCCGTTGGCGGCGACCACTACTTCTTGATGGCGACCTTGAACTTTGCGACCGGCGCATTGTTCAGGTTCACCATTCCCTCCATCGATCCATCGGCGCCAAACGTCGCGTCGTGTTCCAGCTTTCCTTGCACCGTTTCGACTCGAAAACGGATCCGGGCACCGTCGCGCACGACGTTTGAGATCGGACCGGTCCCCTGTCCGGGCACGAACGCTGAGCCAGTGATGCCACTCGCGCCCTGCGTGAACGTGTAGGTCACGGGCAACACGAGAGAACTGTCGGGGAGCGGGATCGTCGCCGTTCCACTCCAGGTCCCCACCAGTGTCGGCTGAGTCGCCGGCCGTGATGCACTCGGCTGGGCACCGGCTGCTGCACTCAAGGCGAGCAGCGTCATCAAAGCGAGCAGCGGGCGGATCGAACGTGTGTTCATCTGTTGAGCGCAGGTAGGTGTCTGGGCTGCGAGCGCGAACCCGACTATTGTACCCCGCGGCGTTCCGGTTTGGCACTGTGGTCCCGGCCGGCTGCCAAGCACCCGCGCCTGCAATCCAATCTGCGAATGTCGTCCGGTCACCCCGCTTCCTTCCGCCGGAACGATTCGACCCGGCGAAGTGCGGCTCGTCACTGATGCCACGCGCATTGCCCGGTAGATGTCACAACATTGGGGCATGAAGTCACCGTACAAAGCCGAGATCGTCGTGACCCTCGTCCTCGCGACGACGCTGGGCGCGCAGAGCCCGACTCCGCCTACCAACGCCACTGGCTACCCCGCCGCCGACTCCGCTACCTCCGCCCGCGCAGCCTGGCGCCGTGCGACGAGCGCCATGCAGGTCGGTGACATTGCCACGGCGCGCGCTGAAGCCGATCGCGCGGTCAACGCCTGGCCCACACAGGAAGTGTTTCTCTGGGGCCGCGTCGTACTCGCGGCACGCGCGGGCGACACCAGCGGTGTGGTCTCCGCGCTCGACGCCTACGCCGATATTGGTATCGGTCGTGACTTCGGAAACGAGCCCTCCATCAAGGCGTTCATGAACTCGCCACAACTACAGGCCAGCCGAGCCCGTCACACCGCCAACCGCGCACCCCTCGCGCGCAGCACGGTGAGAGCGACGCTCCCGGATTCCACATTCTGGCCCGAGGGCATGGACCACGACCCGCGCACCGGTGCGTTCTACGTCACGAGCCTGCGGCACCGGACCATCGCTGAATGGCGAGACGGAACTACACGCGAACTGATCGCACGCGGTCGTTCCGATCTGGGAGCGATTCTGGCCGTCCGCGTGGACACGGCACGCGGACTCCTGTGGGCCACCACATCGGGAATCCCGCAGCAGGCGAACTTCACGCCCGCCGACACCGCTATAGTCGCGCTGCTCCGCATTCGCATCGCCGACGGCAGTATCGAACGGCGCTGGGATCTCCCCGTCGCTTCAGGCGGACGCGTACCCGGCGATGTGGCGATTGGCCCGCGCGGCGACGTCTATATCAGCGACTCGCAGCACCCCGAGCTGTATCGTCTCGCGCCCGGCTCCGACTCGCTCATTCCGATCCGCCACCCGCTCTTCAGGTCGCTGCAGGGCATCGCGCCCACGCCGGACCCGAACATTCTCTACGTGGCCGACTACTCTCACGGAATTCTGCGAGTCGACTTCGCCAGGCAAACGGTGACGCGCGTCGGCGATGCACCACGCTCCACATCGCTCGGCATCGACGGCCTTACCTGGCATCGCGGCGCGCTTATCGCCATCCAGAATGGCGTCGCGCCCGCTCGTGTCATGCAATATTCACTCGACGCGGCGGGTACTCACTTCACGCGCGCCGAAGTGCTCGACCGCAACAGCGCCATCGCAGATGAGCCCACGATCGGCACACTGGTGGGCGATGCGTTCGTATACGTCGCCAATAGCCAGTGGGAGAAGTACGATGCGGCCGGGAGGCCGCGCCCGAATGCCACACTGACCCGCCCGGTTCTCCTCAGCCTTCCGATTCCACGGTGACTGCAGGAGCGGCTGTCCGCGGCTCAGTTCGTCGCGGTAATTCGGAAAGGCACAGTCAGCGTCGCGATCGCCCCACCGCCCGGCGCATCTGCGAGCGTCAGCATGGCCCCATCTCCATAGAGTCGAGCGACCCGCTCTCGCAGGTTGGATATGCCGATTC
>JARIET010000001.1 GCA_031127185.1 Gemmatimonadota bacterium
GGCCATTGCGTTGACGGGAGACACGCTCCGCGCCTTTCCGCTGTCAGCCGCCGTGCGCACGCGCTACGAAGCGCAGCTCGCGGAAGCAAAACGCGCCTACGACCGAACGCCGACCAACGCGGACTCCATCATCTGGTATGCGCGGAGGCTCGGGTACCTGGGTCGGCTTCGGGAATCGATCGCCGTCTACACACGAGGAATCGAGTTCTATCCGAATGACCCCTGGATGTATCGGCATCGCGGGCACCGCTACGTCTCGGTGCGTGAGTTCGACAACGCGATTCGCGATCTCGAGCGCGCGTGGACGCTTGTGGAAGGGAAGCCCGACATCGTGGAACCGGACGGCCAGCCGAATGCGGCGAATCAGCCGATCGGTACGCTGCATTCGAACATCGACTATCACCTCGCGCTCGCATACTACCTGAAAGGCGATTACGCGAAAGCGATACCGGTCTACGAACGCGAACTGAAGACGGCGTCGAACGATGATCGCCGGGTATCGATCGGCCACTGGTATTACATGTCGCTCCGGCGACTCGGCCGCGACGCCGATGCGGCAAGGGCGGTTGCGCCATTCACGCCCGAGATGCGGGTGATTGAAAACGGCGTGTATCACAAGCTCGTCCTGATGTACAAGGGGCTGGTCTCGCCCGATTCGGTGCTCGCGGTGGGGCCGACTGGCGAGATGAGCGTCACGGACGCGACGGCCGCGTACGGCTTGGCGAACTGGCACTGGTACAACGGGCGCCGCGCGGACGCGGAGCGCACGTGGCGCAGGATCATCGCCGGCGGACAGTGGGGTGCGTTTGGTTACATCGCCGCCGAGTCGGAGATCGCGCGGGCGCGGTGACGCAGGTTCTGCGGCCGCACGACGCGAGCGGGCGGGTGACGCTCCGCAATCTGGCGCTCGCCGACGCGCCGTTCATCCTCGAGCTGCTCAACGACCCCGATTTCATTGCGCGGATTGCGGATCGGCAGGTGCGGTCGCTTGAGGATGCGGAGCGCTATCTCACGAACGGCCCGCTGGCGATGTACAACGAGCTTGGCTTCGGCCTCTGGTGCACGGAGTTACGGACAACGGGCACGCCAATCGGGATCTGCGGCTTGCTGAAGCGCGACTGGCTGGAGGATGTGGACATCGGATTTGCGTTGCTGCCGGAGTTTCGCGGCCGGGGATACGCCCGCGAGGCGGCGTTGCTGGCGTTGGCGCGCGGGCGCGACATGCACGGCCTCTCGCGAATCGCCGCGATTGTGCAGCGTGGCAATGATCCATCCGAACGACTGCTGGCGGCGCTCGGGTTTGCATTCGAGAAGATGGTGCAGGCCGCGCCGGGTGGGCCGGAGCTACAATTGTTCGCAACCCGATGACACGGGCGCTTCGCCCTGCGCGGTAGGAGCCAGATGCGATACGCGGCCTTCATGCGCGCCCTCAACGTGGGCGGGCGCATCGTGAAAATGGACGAACTCAAGAAGATCTACGCAAAGGTCGGGTTCGCGGGCGCCGAGAGTTTCATTGCGAGCGGGAACATTGTCTTTGAGTCGGTAGCGAAGAGCCGCGCGGCCATGGAAACGAAGATCACGGCGGGGCTCAGAAAGGCGCTCGGCTACGAGGTTGCCACCTTTGTGCGCGACTTTGACGAGTTGGCCGTGATTGGCAGGGCAATGCCGTTCAAGGGCGTCGAGGATGCGCCGCTCTATTACGTGGGGTTCATGCATGTTGCTCCCTCGGCAGCCAGCCGCAGGAAGCTTCTGGGGCTTTCGAGTGAAGTGAATCAGCTGGCGTTCACGGGGCGCGAGCTCTGGTGGTACTCGGAGACGCCGCAGAGTGAATCGGTGCTCAGCACGAATGCCCTGGAGAGGGCACTTGGCGCCCCGATCACGTTTCGGAATCTGCGGACGGTACGGAAGATGGTGGCGAGGTGGGGGAAGTGACGCCGCGCGGGCAGGCCGGCGCAGCCACAGGTCGCGCAACGAACGAAAACGCCGTATACTCGCCCTAATCCGGAAGGCGTTGCGCTCCGTCGGGCGGCGCCGCGGACCGTCGATCGTTACGAGAATCGCATTGGACCGGTAGCACCAGGAGAGACGGGCCGGACGCGAACTGCGTCGCCGGGAAAGTCGTCACCGCAGTAACACACCTCACGGAGGGCTTGATGTTACACCATCTTCGCCGAATTGCGGCACCGTTCGCGCTGGGACTGGCCATCGCCTGTCTGACACCAGCGCTCCTCGCCGCCCAGGGCGGCACGGGATCGGTTCGTGGCAAAGTCACGGACGCAGCGACCAACACACCGCTTCGCGGTGTGCAGGTCTTTGTGGTCGGCTCGCGAGTGGGCGCAGCCACGGGGGCTGACGGCTCATACTCGTTCTCCGGTGTTCCAGCCGGCCAACAGACGCTCCGCATCCGCGCCATCGGCTACAAGCCGATGGACCAGGTCGTCACGATCACGGCCGGCGCTGCGACCACGGCGGACTTCGCGGCCGCCGCGGCGGCAATCGCCCTCGATGAAGTGGTTGTCACCGGCACCGCCGGCGCGGCACGGAAGCGCGAGGTCGGTAACTCCATTGGTCAGCTGCAGCTGGGCGATGCACCGCGAGTCTCGACCGATGTGTCGTCGCTGCTCGCCGGAAGCATGGCAGGCGTGAGCGTTGCCGGCGGGAACGGCAACGCGGGCAGTGGCTCCGCCATTCGCCTCCGTGGCACGACCAGCGTGGCCCTCTCCAACCAGCCGCTGGTCTATGTCGACGGCGTGCGCACACGCAGCGATGAATATCCGCGAAACGGCATCTTCACGGGCACGACGCAGCGCGGCGCCAATGCATACGCAAGCCCGCTCAGCGACATCAACCCCGAGGACATCGAGCGTATCGAGGTCGTCAAGGGTGCTGCCGCTGCGACTCTCTATGGCACGGACGCCGCGGCCGGCGTGATTCAGATCTTCACCAAGCGCGGCTCACAGGGCGCGGCCAAATGGACCATGCAGATCAACACGGGCCTGAGCAAGCTGCAGAAGTTTGGAACGGATTCCGCGCCGCTGCTCTTCATGGATCCCTTCCTCCGGAATGGCCAGCGGTACGGAATGTCGGCCCAGGTGTCGGGCGGTACCCAGAACAACACGAGGTACATGATCTCGGCCGGCGCGGACAACACGGACGGTGTGCTGCCCAACGACCGCGACAAGAAGTACAACCTGCGCCTGAACCTCGATTTCACACCTGCCAAGAACCTGAACATCAGCTGGAACAGCGCGTACACGCTCGACAACATCTCGCAGACACCGGCCGGCAACAACGCGCAGGGCGTCACGCTGAACGCGTTCCGCCGCGACCGCAACTATTTCGCCAACGCGAATCCGGACACGATTCGGCGGGTGATGGAACAGCAACTCAACCAGACGATTGACCGTACGACGCTCGGCACCACCGCCACCTGGACGCCGATCGCCCGCCTGTCGAGCCGGCTCACGCTCGGTTTCGACCGGTCGGCACTGGAGAATCGCAACCTGCGCCCGTACGGGTTCCCCGCTGTGCCGCTCGGAGTGATCCAGAACCAAACCTGGACGTCCACCACCGTCAGCACCGACTGGGTGAACAACTACGATTTCACGCCGATGACCAACCTCCGGGTCACGGCATCGGCCGGCACGCAGTATGTCATTGCACAGGTGGTTGATGTCGTGGGTCTGAGCGAAAACTTCCCCGCGCCGACCGAGGCCACGGTGGCGAGCGGTTCGCTCAAGAACGCTGATGAAAACCGTCAGACGATCATCACCGGCGGCGTGTTTGGACAGGCGCTGGTCGGGTACAAGGACCGCTACTTCCTGACCATCGGCGCGCGCATCGACGGCAACAGCGCCTTCGGCACGAATTTCGGCTTCCAGACCTACCCGAAGGTCATGGCAAGCTGGGTGGTCAGTGACGAGTCCTACTGGAAGGATTCGTTCGGAACGCTGAAGCTGCGAGTTGCGCGCGGCCAAGCGGGCCGCGCACCGGGCGCCTTTGCGGCCGCACAAACCTGGAACCCCGTGGGTTGGGGTGGCGCGCCGGCCGTTCGGCCTGCCAATCTCGGCAACCCCGAGCTTGGCCCCGAGCGCACGACGGAAACTGAGCTTGGGTTCGACCACGCGGCCTTCACCGGACGCCTGTCAACCGATTTCACGTACTACAAGGCGGTCACCACGGACGCCCTGTTCAATGTCCGAAACGCTCCGTCCGGCGGCTTCCTGGCCAGCTCGCTCAAGAATGTCGGGGAGATGGAGAAGTCGGGCGTGGAACTTGCCCTCAACGGAATCCTGATTGACCGGCCAACGTTCGGCCTCAATGCCGGCCTCAACATCAGCACCAATGCCAGCAAGGTGGTCAGCCTGGGTGGTGCACCGGCATTCACGGTCGGCAACAATGGTTGGGTAGTCGAGGGCAAGGCCGCACCGGTCGTTCGGGGCCGCCTCATCCGCAACCCCAATGAGGTCGGCGGCACACCAGACACCGTGTCCAACCACGATTTCGGTCCGAGCCAGCCCACCCGCATCATCGGCGGCTCTGTCACCGTTCGCACGTGGCGCGACATCACTGTGTCGCTGCGCGGCGAGTATCAGGGCGGCGCATATATCAACGAGGATGCGTCCTACCAGGCGCTCACGCGCTCCGTACTGTGGCCCACCTGCTTTGACGCATACCCGAAGATCGCGGCCAACCAACCCATCACGGTGCGCGAGACGCTCACGTGTATCCCGCGGAACATCCGGACGGACATGTTCATCTTCAAGGCCGATTTCTTCAAGTTGCGGGATCTCACGATCGACGTCCCCCTCGGACGACTGATCCCGGGCACGGCCAGCAGCTCCATCCTCTTCTCGGCAAAGAATTTCTTCCGGCGCAATTACGGCATGCCGATGTTCGATCCCGAAATGTCGGGCAATGACGGGTTCAACTCTACGGTTCGTTACATCTCGGAGCACATCCCGGCTCCGGCGGTGTACACGTCGACCATTCGCATCTCGTTCTGAGACATCCGACCATGACTCCAATGACCAATCGTTTCATTCGTCGTGTGGCGGGGCTGGCTGTTCCCGCGGTCGTCGCACTCACGTTCAGCGCGTGCAACGTGCAGGTGACCAACCCGGGCCCGATCCAGGCCACGTTTCTCGACAACAAGAACGCGCTGACTGCCATTGTGAACGGCGCGGGCCGGAACCTTTCCGAGTCGCTGAACTGGACGGCCTACACCGGCGCGGCGATCGCGCGCGAGTTGCATCCGGCCGGTTCCACCGGCTCGTTCGGCATCACGGTGCAGCAGCAGAGCGGCAGGCTGACCGAGGATGAAGGCAACACGTTCTGGAATAACGCGCAGCGGGCACGTTGGACGGCGGAGGACGCCGTGCGCCGGACCAAGGAGATCCTTGGCGACACCGATGCAGCCAAGAGTGTGCAGGTGGCGCAGGCGCTCGTGTGGGCCGGTTATGCCAACCGCCACCTTGGGGAAAACTTTTGCGACTGCGTGATCGATGGCGGCCCCAAAGAGGCTTACACCGTGTACCTCGACCGCGCCGAGGCAAACTTCACCGAGGCCATTGCCGTCGCCACGGCCGCGGGTACGACGGGGGCCACGCTTGTGACTGCGGCCACGGCGGGCCGGGCAGGCGTGCGCCTGCTCAAGGGTAATCTCGCTGGCGCGGCGACGGATGCCGCGACCGTACCCAATACGTTCGTCTACCAGATGTCGTACTTCACCACGGACCTGGACCAGTACAATCGCATTTATTGGGCGAGTGCCAACCAGCCGTACCGCGCACACACCGTGTGGAACACGTTCTACGAGAACTACCGCAAGCAGACCCGAGATCCGCGGGTTCCATTTGACAGCAGCCTGACCGTCACGTTGGGTGACGCGGCGGTGGGTGCGCTCGGCCGCGTACGCTGGTACTTCCAGACCAAGTACCCGTCGCAGACAGCGAAGATCAACCTCTCCTCGGGTTGGGAGATGCGGCTGATCGAAGCCGAGGCAAAGCTGGTGGCCAACGACGTGACGGGCGCAATGACCTTGATCAACGGTCGCCGCACCGCATTGGCACTGGCCCCGTGGACTGCCACCAATGCAACGGAAGCGTGGACAGCACTCAAGCGTGAGCGGGGGATCGAGCTGTGGATGGAAGCCCGCCGCCTTGGCGATTTCCGCCGATGGACCGCGCTGCAGCGACCTGGCGAGTCTGAGGACATGACCGGCCGCTCCCTTTGTTTTGTGATCCCGTTGTCGGAGAAGGAAACGAACCCGAATTTGACTCCGTGAGCCGGTAGGCACCGGTCGCCCACGGCCGTATCGGCGCAGGCGGGACGAAGGGACGAAATGCAAAAGGCCGGCTCGAGAGTTCGAGCCGGCCTTTTTGCGCTGTGGAGCGCCCGAGTGTCAGGGCACTCGCAGGTCTGGCGGCGAGCCGCCCGGGCGTGACACGTCGCCTGTCGGGCGTGAGCGCGCCTTGGCGAGCGCCGTTGCCACTGCAGCGAGAAACACGCCACCCATCACGCCGCCTGCCATCCACGAACGTTTGCGATCGAGCGTTCGCACATCGACGCGGCGGATGACCGCCGCAGGAATGGCGATCGCGGTGCGCCCGGCGTAGGGAACCGTCACGCCATCCAGCGAGGTGAGCTGCTCAACCACCATCGTCGCGCTGCCACCCGCCGCCATTTCCTGGACGCGGCCTTCGATCAACCGAATGCGGGGGCCCACCGCCGCCTGCATCGCGACGCTGCCTTCACTGGTGAGTTCCACCCGCACGTCTCGGCCTGGTACCAACGCGCCGCCGATGGCTGGCAGATAGCTGTAGCACGCGGTGTTGATCAGCAGCGCGCTGACGGCCATGACGGCCATGGCGCCTCGCGCTCGGCGCGACCGTCCGAATCCATGCGACTGAGATGCCCAGAGGTTTTGCATCAACCGAAGATAGCGATGCATGGGGCTCGGCGTCTGACGCCGCGGGTGTGGCCACGATCACCCACGAGGCCGACTCAGCGCCTCCGCATGGCGTTTTCGATGTCCACCGCACGTTTGGGTGCGGCAGCCGAGAGATTCTCGCGCCCGGTTGGGGTCACGAGAATCATGTCTTCGATCATGATCGCGATCTGTTTTTCCGGGATGTAGAGCTTTGGCTCGATCGTGATGACCATCCCGGCTGCAAGTGGGACGGTCCAGTCGCGACCGTCGGTGGCTTCGAGTCCCACATGGTGCCCAATGTCACGCACACCGGCGCCATAGCGCGTGTACCGCGTGATGCCGGCATTTCGGTTGATGTAGTGCGTGGGTGAGGGCATCACACCCCACACTTTTTCCGCACCCATGAACGCGGGATCCTCGAACGCGTCGAGCTTGTACTTCTTGAAGACGCGGGCAGCGGCGCGAATGACATCGATCATCATGGCGCCCGGGCGCACTGCCGCGATGGCGGCTTCCTGCGCCTCGAGCACCATGTTGTAATAGCCGCGCTGTTCGGGCGTGAACTTCCCTGACACCGGCACTGTACGGCAGATGTCCGACGCGTAGGTCCGCACCTCGGCGGCGCCGTAGTCCACGAAGAGCAGGTCACCCGCCTTCATGGGCCGGTTCACGGACTGGTACTGCTCGCCCATCACGGTAAAGAACGTCATCGAGTTGGGGCCCGATCCGATGATCGGCGCAAAGGCCGCGCGCTGCGCGCCGCGTTTCTTCCATTCGTATTCCAGGAGTCCAGCGGCCTCGAGGTCGTTCATTCCTGGCTTCACGGCGCGCATCAGCGCCACCATGGACTGGGCGCTGATCCGAGCCGCGTCCCTGAGCGCGCGAATCTCGAACGTGTCTTTCACCAGGCGCATCCGCTTGATGATGGGAACGACATCTTTCACTTCGCGACTGCCGACGGCGTTGGCCAGGGAGCGCGCCAGTTGCTGCGCGACCGACATCGGCGGCACCATGCCAAGCGGAGCGTACAGGGAATCGAAGGTCGTCGGCAGGTACACGGTGCGTGCCTTGCCCGCGATCTCGTCAATGCGCTGGAGAAACTCGCGCACGCGGTAGGTCTCGGTGACGCCCGTGGCCGCGATAGCCGCGTCACCCGGCGAGAGACGCTGCCGCGGAATGTTCCAGGGCACGCGCCGGAAGAGCGAGTCCTCGTGGGGAAACTGGGCGCCGGCGAACTGGAATGAATCCGGAAGAAACAGTACGGTGCGGCGTGCCCCGGCAGCAGCGCCCGCGCGCGAATCCGGGGCCATCACGAGAATCGCGTACGGCGATTCCACACCCGTCAGGTACCAGAAGTTGGGATCCTGCTGCGGCAGGTCGTGGTTGCCGACGAGATAATTGCCCGGCACGACAATGGCCGCGGCCGGAAACTGCGCCGCGAGCTTGGCGCGCCGGTTTGCATAGACCTCGCGCGGGAACGCGACGGGGCTTTGCGCAGCGGCAATGTTGCTGATCAGCGCGAGCAGTGTGACCGAGCGAATGAGTCTCATTTGAGCGTCCGGAGTCTTCGGCGTCCCTGCGCCGAAAGATAGGGGACGAGCCCAGTCGCCAGAGCCCGTCCCCCGCAGCCCCCCTACGTCCCGCGGTTCCCCGTCGTTCCCCGACTCGTTACGGTACGACGGCGCAAGTTTGCGTGGGCGCGCATGGCGGATTGATCGTTGGCAGCCCCACCCGGCGCAATTCCGTATTGAACGCGGCAAGGTCGGTCGTGATCGCCGTGTTCATCCGGCCGCTCTGCACGGCAAGCTGCTTCTTGTACTCTTCAAAAAGCGCGGGCCATGAATTCAGCGGCGCACCGTCGCCGCGTTGCACCATGGCGAGGAGGTTTGCCATCCGGTTGTTGATCCGGATGGGGAAATTCAGCGGGTCCTGACCGCTCTGATTTTTCACCTGATAGATGTCATCCTCGACGTCGCTCAGATTGGCGGTCAGCTTGTCGCCGGATTCCTTGAGCCGGGCGTCAGCATTCAGCTTCATCCGATCTGCGGCCTCGGTCTTGATACGCCGTGCATCGATGACTGCCTGATTCGCTTCGTTGACCTTGGCGACGATCTGCATCGAGAGGGTGAACTGTGCGCGGAGGTCGGCGTCGGTAACGTCGGTGAACGCCGGATTCCGCACTACGCGAAAATCCTGCGTCTGCGTGTGTCCGTCCGCCGTGAGACGCACCCTGTAGCGCCCCGGCGGCGCCAGCGGGCCCGCCGTGCTCGCGCCCCACAGGATCATCCCGGGAAAGCTGACTGCGTTGGGATACCGAAGATCCCAGCTGTAGCGATTGAGGCCCACTGCGCTCGGCGGCGGCAGCACGGGCGCTGCGCCACGGCCTCCACCGCCGCCAGCCGGAGCCGCAGCCTCGGACGGAGCAAAGCTGCGGATGACCGTGTTCGCCGAATCCATCACATCGATCACCACTCGCCGCGCCGGCTTCTTCAGCCAATACGTGAAGTTGCCCGGCGTCGCCGAACGCATCGCGTTGGGCGGCGCGAACAGCCATGCGTCGGGGGCGGCCGTGACTTCCGGGCTGAACTGTCGGAGCGGGCCAATGTTGTCCAGCACGTAGAAACCGCGGCCGTGCGTGCCGATCACGAGATCGTTCTGTTCGACGATCAGGTCGGCGACGGGCACGTCGGGGAGATTCAGCGAGAGCGACTCCCAGGTATTGCCATCGTTGAAGGAGACGTAGACGCCATGCTGGCTCGCTGCGTAGAGCAGTCCCTTGCGCGTGGGATCTTCGCGGACCGCATGCATCCAGTCGTCGCTACGGATTCCCGTCACAATCTTCGTCCACGTCTTGCCGAAGTCGTGGGTGCGATAGATGTAGGGCGTCTTGTCGTCGAGCAGTGGACGGCGCGCCGTGAAGTAGGCGGTGCCGTCGTTGAAGCTCGACGCATCGATCTGCGATACGCGCGACAACTCCGGCAGGTCCCTGGGCGTGACGTTCGTCCACGTCTTGCCACCGTCTCGTGTCACGTGCACGAGCCCATCGTCGGAGCCCGTCCAGACCACGCTGACATTTTTCTTGCCGGGTCCGACGGAAAAGATGACTCCGTACACCTCGGGACCGTTCATGTCACCGGTAATGGGGCCACCCGAGTGACCCTGCGTGGCGGGATCGTGCCGGGTGAGGTCACCGCTGACGGCCGTCCAATCCTTGCCGCCGTTCGTCGTCTTCCAGAGGCGTTGCGACGAGGTGAAGAGCAGCTTTGGATCGGCCTTCGAGAAGATGATCGGGAAGGTCCACTGCCAGCGTTCGGGGATGTCCTTCGCTGGTTCACCAGAATAGAACCAGGGATAGGGATTCACCTCGCGGCTGTATCCGGTGCGGCGGTTGAACTTGTTGAGATAGCCGCCATTGTTGGTGCCCGAGTAGAACTGGTCGGGGTCATTCGGGTCGGTGGCGATGTACCCGGGCTCGCCGCCACCGGCTTGATACGACACGGCCATCGCGCCCGCCGCCATTTCGGCGTCGTTCCGGTTGCCGACAGGCGCACCGCCGCGGCCACCACGACCGCCGCCGCGTCCGCCAAGTCCGGCCGTCCCACCATTCCAGTTGCTCGGCACACAAAGTGTGGAGTTGTCCTGCTGCGATCCACAGACGTGATACGGCACGTGCGCGGTGGTGATGACGTGATACCACTGTGCCGTGGGAAAATCCTGGGCACTGAAGGTCTGGCCCGTATTCATGGTGACCGCGCCACCGCCATCGTTTCCGTTGACGAGATGCGCCGGGTCATCCGGATCGATCCAGAGGTCGTGATGGTCGCCGTGCGTACCGTTGCCAATGCTGACCATCGTCTTGCCGCCGTCCGCGGAACGGAAAAGCGACGTGTTTTCCATGTACACCACATTTTCGTCTTTGTAGTCGGCAAAGACGTGCGTGTAGTAGAAGGCGCGCTGCCGGATATTGCGGTTGTCGTTCACGAGCGCCCACGTTCGGCCAGCGTCGTTGCTGGCGAAGAGGCCGCCGCGCTCGTGCTCCACCAGCGCGTACACCTTGTTCGGATTGGCGCCCGACACGGCGACGCCAATGCGCCCCATGAGGCCCTGCTGCGGCATCCCCGGCGCGCGGGTGATTTCGGTCCAGGTATCGCCGCCGTCGGTGGACTTGAAAAGCCCTGAGCCGGGGCCACCCGACGACATCGTGTATTCCTTGCGGAACGCTTCCCACATGGCAGCATAGATCACGCGTGGGTCGGTGCGATCTACCGAGATATCGATCGCGGCGGTCTTGTCGTCGCGGTACAGCACCTTTTTCCAGGTCTTGCCGCCGTCCACGCTCTTGTAGACACCGCGTTCAGCATTCGGCGCGCTGTGCTTGCCGAACGCCGCTACCCAGATGATGTCGGGGTTGAGCGGATGAATACGGATCTTGGAAATGTTTTCGCTGGCGGCAAACCCGACGTGCGTCCAGGTCTTTCCGGCGTCGGTGCTGCGATAGACGCCGTCGCCCGCCATGATATTGCCGCGAATGCAGGTTTCACCCATCCCGATATAGACGATATCCGGATTGGACTCCGAGACTGCCACCGCGCCGACCGACGAGCTCCTGATTTGTCCGTCGGTCACCGGCGCCCAGCTTGTACCACCGTCTGTGGTCTTCCATAGTCCGCCACCCACCGCGCCGAAATAGGCTTCGTTCGGGCGACCGCGGACTCCACTCACGGCGATCGAGCGGCCACCGCGGTCGGGGCCAATCGCCCGCCACCGGTAGCTACGCAGGAGCACGGAATCCACGGCCGCGCGCGTGGAAATGCCCGGTACCTCAGGCACACCGTAGGCCTCAGCAACCTGCACGACCTTGCGGCCGTGCAGGGCGTCGAGTCCAAACACTCCCGCGACCACGAGCGGGAGGGCGACCATCGTCTGGCGATACCACATATACGGTTCCCGGTACAGTGTTGCGACGCCCGCCTACCTTATCGGCGCCGGTACGGTCAACGTGACGTTTTGTGCCTTTAGTGTCGCGCTCATGGCATTCGCCTTCGCGATGAAGGCATTTGCATCGGCAATGGCTCGCGGAAGTGCAGCCTTGGCATCGTTGTACTGTTTGATCACCGATGCGCTGGGCGTTTCCAGGAATGCGGTAACGCCAGCCTTGGCGTTCGCTATCCTGTTCAGCACGTTCTCCGGATCGGGAGGAGGACCACCCCTGCCACCACCGCCACCACCACCGGCCGGCACCGCGGCAGCACCGGCACCAAACTTCCGGCGCACGGCGTCCCAGTCCTTCACGAAGGCATCCCAACTCGGCTTCAGATCCGCCGGCACCTTACTGCCGGCGTCGGTCACGCTGCGCCCAAGCGCATTCAACACGCTTTGTGCCGCTGTGGCCCGCGCATGCAGGGCGTGCAGCTCGTTTGCAATCGCGTCATACCGACTGCGCTCGGCGCCGGCGAGGCGCACGGCCGGATCGGCGACAATGCGGAGCGGCTTGGCATCGAGCACTGTGTTGCCTGCCACGAGCTGCACCGTGTAGTTACCGGGCGTGACGAGCGGCGCCGCGGTGCCTCCTCCCCCAAATCCTCCAAAGCCGCCGCGTCCACCACCGCCGCCACCTTCAGCGGCGCAGGGATTCTGGGGCATATAGCCCGCCGACGGCACCGGAACGGGCATGCCGGGAATTGCTGGGCCGCCACGACCTCCAGCGCCGCCACGGCCCCCACCGCCAGCCTGGAACTGTGCGGCGAGTGCCGCCGCTGCACTGTCCTGGGGAAGGGGTTCACCGCGCTGGTCCCAGCAGGCCGTCTGGATACCGGCGACATTCTTGGATGCAGGGATCGCAACATTGCGAACCGTGCGGCCGCCCGCATCGAGCACGCGCGCGGCAAGCCCGGTGACGGGCCTCTTCAGGTGGAACGAATACACGGCATCGAGCGGCGGGTTTTCGCCGATGAAGAACTGGTGACCCCAGAACTCGTCGTTCCGGTTGTCCATCTGCTTCCACTGCAGTGCGGGCGAAGGCGTGAACAGCTTCGCATCACCGGATGCAGCCGCAGCTGCTGCGTATTCCTGGATTGGCGACAGATCGTCGAGAATCCAGAGTGCGCGGCCGTGCGAGGCCACGAGCAAGGCATTGTCGCGCGGATGAATCGTGAGCTCGTCGACACGGACCGTGGGGAAGTTGCGCCCCTTCAGGCGACGCCAGTTCTGTCCGCGATCGAGCGAGACGAAAATTCCGGTCTCGGTGCCGACGTAGAGGACGTCGGCGTTCCGCGTGTCCTCGGTCAGTGTGCGCGTCACTTCGGTCGCCAGCCCGTTGGTGATGCGCGTCCACGTTGCGCCGAAATCCTTGGTCACCCACGCGTGCGGGCCAAAATCGTTGAGGCGGTGGTTGTCCACCGTGACATACGCCGTGGCGGCGTCGAACCGCGACGGCACCACGCGAGACACGAATCCACCGGCCGGGAAGCCGGGGAGGCGACCCGTAATGTTCGTCCAGCTCTTGCCGTCGTCGCGCGTCATCTGCAGCAAGCCGTCGTCGGTGCCCGCATAGAATACGCCGGCCTGTTTCGGCGACTCGGCGAGCGCAACAATGGCGGGCCAGTTCGAGATGCCGTCGTTGCGCGCTATGGTGATATCCGCGCCCTTGAGTCCCATCGTCGTGATAGTGTCGCGATTCGCGCCGGTCGTGAGATCGGGGCTGATGGCCGTCCACGAGTCACCGCGGTCGGTGGACCGGAAGACCCTGTTCGCCGCGGCCAGCAGCTTGCCGGGGTCATGCGGCGAGAACATCAGCGGCGTGTCCCAGTGGAACCGATAGTTCGGTTCGCCGGGCGTGGCATTCGCGACATTTGCCGCCGTCGGACGAATGCTCTTCGACTCGCCGGTGGCGATGTTCTTGCGCGTCAGGTTGCCGTCCTGCGACTCCGTGTAGACGATGCGCGAGTCGCGCAGATCCGGGATCGCAACAAAACCGTCGCCGCCCTGAATCTGGAACCAGTCGTAGTTCATGATGCCCTGCGTGTGGCGCGATCGGCTGGGGCCACACCAGTTGTAGTTGTCCTGCATGCCGCCGCAGACGTTGTACGGCGTTTCCATGTCGAACCCGACATGATAGAACAGGCCGACCGGGAGATTTGGCAGGAACGTCCAGGTCTTTGCGCCATCGTACGACAGTGCAACACCACCGTCGTTGCCCTGGATGATGTGATCGGAGTTCGCCGGATTGATCCAGAGCGCATGCAAGTCATCGTGAATCACGAGCGATGCATCGGTCTCCCACGTGCGGCCGCCGTCGACGGTCATCTGCAGGCCGACACCACCCATATAGATGCGATCCGGGTTGTTCGGATCGATGCGCACCTGACTGAAGTACATCGGGCGCGGGTTGTTCGTGCTCGTCCGGCGCCAGGTCGTTCCGCCGTCATCGGACCGATACGTGCCCGTGCCGGTAGCGGGCATGTCGGGGCTCGACACCGGGGGACCGCCACGACCGCCACCGCCCGGCGCTTCGACGCTCAGGAACAGCACGTTCGGCGAACGGCGATACACGTCGAGGCCAATGCGTCCCAGGGAACCTGAGGGCAGACCGGGGGTCGACAGCTTCGACCATGTCTCACCGCCGTCGGTTGACTTGTACACCCCTGAACCGGGACCACCGCCATTCATGCAGCAGGCCGACCGGCGGCGCTGGTACATGGAGGCGTACATGATGTTCGGGTTGGTCGCCGCCATCACGATGTCGTTGGCACCCGTGTTCTCATCGACCTTGAGCACGTTGCGCCAGGTGCGGCCGCCGTCCGTGGACTTGAAGATTCCGCGGTCGCCGCCGGGGCCCCAGAGGGAGCCTGTAGCCGCCACAAACACCACGTTGTCGTTGTTTGGGTCGATTATGACTCGATTGATGGCCTTTGACGTCGTCAGACCGATGCTCGACCAGGTGCGGCCGCCGTCCGTGGTCTTCCACATGCCGTCGCCCCACGAGATGCTCTGCCGGTTGTTCGACTCGCCGGCGCCCACGTAGACGATGTCGGGGTTCCGCTGCGACATGGCGATCGAGCCAATCGAGAGGAGGCCCTTGTCCTGTGCGAGCGGCGTCATGATGGCGCCATTGCTCGTCGTCTTCCAGATGCCGCCATGTGCGGTACCCACATACCAGATCGCGGGATTCGCATCGTAAACCGCGAGATCCGAGACGCGACCCGACATGGTAGCCGGTCCGATGGACCGGAAGTGAAGCTTGTCGAACTCGGCGGCCACCTGCCCCTGGGCAGTGAGCGTGGCTGGGAGCGCGAGTAAAGCGAACAGGGCGGCGTGCACCAGTCGGGCGGGGGTGAAACGATTCATCGATCCTCCGGCAAGATCGTACATGGGTTGTACGTGGTTCGTGCAGTTCCGGCCGCGCAAGGACGTGGGTGTCGGGAGCGCGGCTGAGCAGGGAGACGTTAACTCTGAAGTACGACGACGGCGAGGAGTCCGTTGGTGATTTATGGCGGTAACTTCCGCCCATGGGCCGCCCCCCGAGTCTCCCCCCTCAGCCAACCCCATAACCACACTGTGACTGCCCCGGCAAATGTGGGCGAGCTTGAGGCGCTCCTGTCTGAGCCCAGCGCGGCGGTCACCCGGGCACTGGAGTCCTGCCCGGGCGACATCGTCATCCTCGGCGCCGGCGGCAAGATGGGTCCTACGCTGGCCCGGATGGCTGTCCGGGCAAGCCGACCGGGTTCGCGCCGAGTGATCGCTGTTTCCCGGTTCGGCACGGCGGCTGCGGAGGCCAGCCTCAACGCCGCCGGAGTCGAGACCTTGCCATGCGATCTCCTCAACGTCGAGCAGGTGCGAGCGTTGCCGGACACGCCAAACGTGATCTTCATGGCCGGCCAGAAGTTCGGGTCCGCCGAATCGCCAGCGCAGACCTGGGCGATGAATGTCGAGGTGCCTGGGTTCTGCGCCGAGAGGTACGCCGGTTCACGGATTGTCGCTTTCTCGACAGGCAATGTGTATCCCCTCTGGCCATCCGCATCACGCGGCCCAACCGAGAGCGATGCGACCGGGCCAATCGGCGACTACGCGAAATCGTGCCTCGGCCGCGAGCACGTGTTCGAGGTGGCCGCCGCACGCGGCACTCCGGTATCCATTGTTCGGCTCAACTACGCGATCGACCTGCGGTACGGCGTGCTCACGGACATCGCCTGCAAGGTGCTGACCGGTGAGCCAGTTTCCCTCGCCATGGGGCATGTGAACATCATCTGGCAAGGCGACGCGAACCGCGCGGCACTCGAACTCCTGGCGCAGGCGTCATGCCCAGCGTCGATATGGAACGTGACGGGACGCGAGGTGCTCTCGGTACGGGCGCTGGCGACAGAACTCGGTTTGCGCTTGCGCCGCACGCCGGTGTTTGAAGGAACCGAAGCGCCCGACGCGCTGCTGAGCGATGCGTCGAAGATGCACAGCGCGCTCGGACCAACCGAGATTCCGCTCGCCACGATGCTGGACTGGACAGCGGAGTGGGTGGCCGAGGGTCGACCCTTGCTCGGCAAGCCCACGAAGTTCGGTGTGCGGGACGGGAAGTTTTAGTGGACGACGCCACGCGGGCACTGTTGACGCGCGGCTGCGCTATTCCCGCGCATCCGTTGGCCCTCACGGCCGTGCGCACGCTGGACGAACGGCGGCAGCGCGCGCTGACACGGTACTACGTGGCCGCTGGGGCTGGTGGAATCGCCGTGGGCGTGCACACCACTCAGTTCGCCATTCGCGATCGTGGTCTGTTGGAGCCGGTGCTGGCGTTGGCGATCGAGACGGTACGTGCAGAACTCGCACGCGCGCCACGTCCATTTGTGCGTATCGCCGGCGCGATCGGACCAACGTCCCAGGCGGTGCGCGAGGCCGAGATTGCCGCAAAACTCGGCTACGACTGTGTCCTGCTCAGCCTCGGCGCCCTGCCCAAGGCAACGGACGACGAATTGATTGCTCACTGCCGCGCTGTTGCCGAGGTGCTGCCGCTGTTCGGGTTCTACCTGCAGACCGCTGTGGGTGGACGCCCGCTGAGCTATGACTTCTGGCGTCGGTTCGCGGAGATCGACCAGGTCTGCGCAGTGAAGATCGCGCCCTTCAATCGCTACCAGACGCTCGACGTGGTGCGCGCCATCGCCGACTCAGGTCGCGAGGACATCGCGCTCTACACCGGCAACGACGACAACATCGTGGCGGACTTGGTCACGCCGTGCGATTCCGCACGAGGGCGTCGCTGGATTGTGGGCGGACTGCTCGGGCAGTTCGCCGTCTGGACTTCGCGAGCGGCGGGCTTCGTGAACCTTGCACGAGAGGCCCGCGAGACGGGAAAGGTTGATCGCGCGCTGCTGGCCGACGGCGCAGCGTTGACGGACGCCAACGGCGCGCTTTTCGACGTCCGACACAACTTTGCAGGGTGCATCGCGGGGCTGCACGAGATTCTGCGGCGGCAAGGATTGTTCGAAGGGCGATGGTGCCTTGATCCGAACGAGGATCTCTCGCCGGGGCAGATCGATGAAATCGATCGAGTAGAACGCGCGTACCCGCAGCTGACGGACAACGCCTTCGTCGCCGAACACCGCGACCGCTGGTTGTCGTAGCGCTAGCCGTCGCTACTGCAGTTGCGCGAGACCTCCGCGGTCCACAGCAAACGGCACGAACGTACCGAGGGGAGCGATGACCTCGCGCACAGGACTCACCCGGTCTTCGCGACAGAAGACGAGTACACAACCTCCACCCGAAGCACCCATCGGCTTCCATCCGAGCGCACCGGCGCCGTGTGCGCGCATCACGATTTCGTCGATGCGCGGCGTCGTGATCGCTGGATGCAGCGCGCGCTGGTGCACCCAATGATCGGCGAGGAGGGAACCGAGAGAGTCGAGATCGCCACCTTCGAGTGCGATCGCCATCGAACGTGCAATCTCGCGCATCGCGGCGAGCGCGTCACAGACGCCCGGATCACCCGCCAGATAGGCATCGAGCACGCCGGTGATGGTCGTCGCGGAGATCCGCGACTCCCCGGTGTAGATGAGAAGGGCGCGCTGTTCGAACTGTGTGATCGTTTCGCGCGAGGGCTGCAGCGCGCGGACGGCCACACGGTCCGTGAATGTCAGCGCCAAGGCGCCGCCGTGCGTGGCGGCATAATGATCCTGGCGGCCGCCGGCCACGCCGAGCTCCTCGACTTCGATGCGGCGCCCCTCCTCGGCAATTTCAGCCCGAACCCAGTCACGGCTCTGCGCCACGGCGATTGCCCCCAATACAGCCGCGCTGGCCGCGGATGAACCGCCGAGCCCCGCGCTTACTGGAAAATCGCTGTGGAGTGTGATGTGTACGTTCTTGAGCTTCGCCCGGCGCACGGCGGCCGCGATCAGTGACGATTCCGCCTGCGCCGCATCAGATGCCCCGTCGCGGCCAGCATCGTACGTTTCGTCGGTGGAGAGCGTCGCGGTGGCGTAGCGGTTTATCGCGATATTGCAGACGAAGCCGCCCTCTTTGTCACAGTAGGGCGGTACATCGGTCCAACCACCTCCCAGGTCAATGCGGGTGGGCGCGCGGACGATGATAGGGCGGGCACGTGCGGCGGGATCGTTCACTCGAAACGGAATTTACGGTGCCATCAGACGGTCGGCCAAATCCAGGCGGCGGAACCAGTGCATCCACGGTGCACGTGGTGTCGCACACGCACTGGGACCGCGAGTGGTACCTGAGTGCTGTGCGGTTCCGGCAGCTACTGATTCCACTCGTCGACGAGTTGATAGACGACCCGCCGCGGAACGGCGCGAGCTTCCTGCTCGACGGCCAAATGGTGGCGATCGAGGATTATCTCGACGTGCGCCCCGAGCGGCGCGACGCGCTGGCCGCGCTGCTGGCATCGGGAGCCATCGAGGCTGGGCCGTGGTATGTGCTGGCCGACGAATTGATTCCGACCGGGGAATCACTCGTGCGCAATCTCCTCGCCGGCAAGCGCTGGCTCACCAGGCTCGGCGCCGCTGCGCCACCGGTGCTGTACTGTCCCGACTCGTTCGGGCATCCGGCAGCAATGCCGACCCTGGCCGCCGGTTTCGGGTTCACGTTGGCGATTGCATCGCGCGGATTCGGCGGCGCGCGCTGGCCTGCGGCTGACTTTGTGCACTGGGCCGCGCCTTCGGGCGATGTGGTGACGCTCTACCATCTCTCGAAGAAGGGCTACGACATCGGCGAGAACCTTCCCGCCGACGCGGCCGCGGCGCGCGAGCGATGGGCCTCGTTTCGCGATGATCTTCTCAGCCGCTCCCGGCTCGGCGTCGCGTTGCTGCCGAACGGCGCGGATCACCATGCTCGCCAGCGCGATTTCCCGGCCGCGCTGTCGGCGCTCGCCGATGCCGCGCGTCCTCACACTGTGGTCGGCAGTTCGCTCAGCGCGTTTGCTGCAGATGCCGCGGCGCGTTCGGCGGCGGCTCAGCTCGATACGGTGCGCGGCGAACTGCGCGATTCGTATGGCTACCTCTGGACGCTGCAGGGCACCTTTGGCACGCGCGCGCATCAGAAACGACGGAACGCGCAGGCGGAACGCCTCTTGCTGCGGGATGCGGAGCCGTGGGCGGCGCTCGCTCGCCATCGTGGAGGCGCAGATCGTGCGCCGCTGGTGAACGCTGCGTGGAAATCACTCCTGCTCTGTCATCCACACGACACCCTGTGCGGTTGCTCGACCGACGAAGTCGCCCGCGCGATGGACGCGCGCCTCGAGGAGGCGCACTCGCAGGGCGCGGGTATTCGGGACGATGCACTGCTCGACATCATTGGGCATAACGCGGATGCGGCGCGCGAACAGCGGTATCGGTGGACCCCGGTTGCCGTGATCCGGAATCCCGTGGCGCGCCCACGCGCTGGCGTGGCGATTGTTCGGGTGGCGTCGTTCGTGTCCGACGTGAAGGTGGGCGCAAATGCGTCGCCCGGGCCGGTCGCTACGGCGGAACCCCAGGTTCCCGCACTTGGCGGCGTGAGTGCGCAACAGGTGCTCGAGAAGTGGATCGGGCACGAGCGCACTGAGGCGCCGCGGCACTATCCCGACAACGATCTCGTGCAGTTTGCGGACGTTGCCGTCTGGATACCCGAGATGGCGGGCTATGGTGTGCGCTGCCTGCCCCACCAGCAGCGCGCGCGTCGCGGCGAGGTGCTGAACCCGGTGACGGCGGAAAAACATCTGCTGTCCAACGGCCTCGTTGCGTTGCGGATCGGCGACAACGGCACCGTAACGTTCGAAAGCGGTGGACGCACGATTACCAATCTCATTCGGTGGGAGAGCCGCACCGACCGGGGTGATCTCTACACTCCGTCCATTCGTGAAGAGCGATTCACTCCAGCGTTCAAGGGTGCCAAGCTTGTGCATCGTGGTCCGTTACGCGGCACTGTTGAGACCCGCTGGGCGTTCGGTGGTGCGCGCGACGGAATGACTGCATCGGTACGGTTTTCACTCGACGCCGATTGCGCCTTTGTGCGGATCGCCATCACCGGTGACAACCGCGCGTCGGATCATCGCCTCCGTGTGGGCATTGCCACGGACGTGACAAACGGCCGCGTGCTCGCCGATGCCATGTTTGGCCCGGTTGAACGTTCCGCACTCTCGGTGAGCCAAGCAGAAGCGGCATTTGAACAGCCGCTCACCACGGCGCCCCTGCACCGCTACGTCTCGACCTTTGCGGCTGATCGCGGCGCAACTTTGTTTTCCGACGGACTGGGTGAGTACGAGACGACGGCCGATGGAACCATCTGGGTAACACTGGTTCGGTCGGTCGACGAGCTCTCCCGCGGTGATCTCCCGGAGCGCCCCGGCAACGCCGGTTGGCCCACGCACACGCCTGAGGCGCAGTGCATTGGCCTGTTTGCCGGATCGCTGGCGCTGCTCATGCACGCCGCGGACTCCGCCGATACGCGCCACTTCGTGGAATGCACCGCTGACGACGTCTTACTGCCGATCACGGGATCATCACTACGCTCGGCACTGGCCATTCCCAGCGCATTCGACGGCGTCTCGCTTGAAGGGACAGGGCTCTCCTGCTCCACCATCAAGCAAAGCGAGGACGGCACGAGCCTCGTGTTGCGCTGCGTCAACGTGACCGACAAGGCGCAGGATGGCGCCTGGACGCTGGGCGGTGCAGTTTCGGATGCGCGGCTCGCGCGACTCGACGAAACGCCGCTTGGCTCACTGACTGTATCTGGCAATCGTATCGCATTCTCGGCACCGCCCCGCGGCGTCGTCACCATTCTCGTCAGGTAATACCGATGATCTCCACTCGCCTTGCCGTGTTTGCACTCTCGCTGCTCGTGTGCGCTGGCACAAGCGCGACCGCACAGACGGTTTACTATCCGCCGGCCGGTTCCTGGGATATGCGCAAGCCCGAGCAGGTGGGCCTCACTGCGAAGGCCGTGGACAGCGCTGTCGCCATCGCCAAAGCCGCGGAATCCACGTCCCCTCGCGACCTCCTGGAAAATCACAGACGCTCGTTCGGTCGTGAGCCGTTTGGAGAAGCGATCGGTCCCTTCCGTGATCGATCGGCCGCGGGCGGCCTGATCATCAAGCGGGGTTATGTCGTCGCCGAGTGGGGCGATCCCGATCGGGTTGAGACCACCAACAGCGTAACCAAGAGTTTCGTCACGACAACGATTGGTCTGGCATTTGATCGCAAGATGATCCGCGCCATCACGGATCCCGTGCGCAACTACATGGCGCCGATCCAGGCACTCAAGGGCCCGCCGGGCTCGGGCACACCGCTCGTCCCCGTGCCGCCGACGAGCATGTCGTGGAGCGACTCCACCAACGGCCTGGGGCTGCGCAGCCGCGCATTCGACGCGTTCGAGTATCTCGAGCCGTTCGAGTCGGCGCACAATCGCAAAATCACCTGGGAGCACCTGCTCAGGCAGTCGAGCGACTGGCAGGGCACGCTCTGGGGCAAGCCGGACTGGGCCGATCGCTTCCGCCTGCCGCAGGGAGGCACCGACACCAATGCCGTGATCAACCGCGCGCGCACAGAACCCGGAGAGAAGTTCGTGTACAACGACGTGCGGGTGAACGTGATGGCACTCGCGTCGCTCAACATATGGCGCCGGCCACTACCGCAGGTGCTGAAGGAACTCGTGATGGACCCGATTGGCGCCTCCAACACCTGGCGTTGGTACGGCTACGACAATTCGTGGATTGTGATGGATGGCCAGCTTGTGCAATCGGTATCCGGCGGCGGTCACTGGGGCGGCGGCATGATCATCAATGCGCGCGACATGACGCGCTTTGGCTACCTGACGCTCCGCAATGGCAAGTGGGCCGGCAAGCAGGTCATCTCCGAAGAGTGGATCAGAATGTCGCGGTCGCCCGGTACGGCGAACAGGAATTACGGGTTCGCCAACTACTACCTCAACACGGGCAAGACCACTCTCCCCAATGCACCCGAATCGACCTTCTTCCACCTCGGCGCCGGCAGCAACATCGTCTATGTGGATCCGGTGAATGATCTCGTGATTGTGACGCGATGGATCAACAACAACAGATCACTCGACGCGATGATCAAGGTGCTTACGGCGAAGTAGCCTCTCTCGCGCGGCCGGCGATGCGCTCGTGCCACGCATCGCCGAGCACGGTGGCCGCGACAACGGTCACGATCACGGCGAGCCCCGGCGCGAGCGCCACCCAGGGCGCGGTCACGATGAGGTCGCGTCCGCCGGCGATCATGTTGCCCCAGCTAGGCGCAGGAGGCTGGATGCCAAGCCCCAGAAACGAAAGCCCACTCTCCAGCATCACCGCGCTGCCAACGCCGAGCGTGGTTGCGACGATGGCCGGGCCGAGCGCATTGGGCAGAACGTGACGAAAGAGCATGCGCGGCTGCGGAACGCCGAGCGCTCCTGCAGCCTCCACGAATGGCCGCACGCGGACGCCAGCCACTTCTGAGCGAATCATCCGCGCGACGCCCATCCATCCTGTGGCCGCGAGTACAACGACGACTGTCGCGACACCTGGTTGCCAGAGCGCGGCGCAGACAAGCAGGAGGATGAGTCGCGGCACCGCGAGCACCGTGTCAGCCGCAGCCATCAAGATTCGGTCCACGATTCCGCCGGTCCAACCGGCGACCGCGCCGATGATCGTGCCGGCAACGGCGGCGAGAATCGAACCCAGGATGCCGACCGCAAGTGAGATGCGGCCCGCAAGCATCATTCGCACGAAGAGATCGCGGCCAAAACGGTCGGTACCGAGCAGGTGCCACGCGCCGCTGTCGTCGCGCGAGAAGGGCGGGAGCAGCTTGCGGTCCACGACGTCGCCAATGGCGAGGGGGTCACTCGCGGCGAGGAGTGGCACGATGAGTGAGCCGAGCGCCATCAGTCCCAGGGCGATAGCAGCGACGCGCGCACTGCGATCCAGCGATTGCCAGACTTTTCTCATGCAGACTCCGCGCGCCGGCGCGGATCGATGAGCGGCAGCACGAGATCCGCCGCGAGGTTGGCCGCGATGACAGCCCCCGCATACCAGATGCCTGCACCGAGCACGACGGGATAGTCGCGCGCCGCTATCGCGGTAAGGGTCAACCGCCCCAGCCCCGGCCAGGCGAAGACGGATTCGACAAACACTGACCCCGCGACAACTCCCGGCAAGGTCAACGCGAACAGCACCACGATCGATGGCAGTGCGTGGCGCGTGAGGTGACGAAACACAATCCGCAGCCGCCCC